>BJFP01000049.1 GCA_014189875.1 Verrucomicrobiota bacterium
GCCGTCGCCGAAACCATCGAGAACAACGTCCGCAAGCTCATCGTGGACGAATCGCCGATCAATCCGAAGTACTACGAGGAAATGTCGAAGCTGCTCGACGCATTGATCCAGCAGCGGCGGCAGGAGGCCATCGCCTACGAGGAATATCTGCAAAAAATCGTCGAGCTGACGAAGAAGGTGAAAAGCCCCGCCACGGGTGCCGCCTATCCCGCGAGCCTTGCCACACCCGGCAAACGTGCGCTCTACGACAACCTCGGCAAGGACGAGGCCCTCGCGCTTGCCGTGGATGCCACCAAGCGACAGGATGATTGGCGCAATAATCCGTTCAAATTGAAGGCAGTGAGGAACGCGATCAAAGCGGCGCTGGGCGGTGCCGTGACTTCCTCCGTCGTTCGTGAAGGGCCACCTGCGGGCGAGCAAACCCCCGAGTCCGATGACGAGCGCGTGGACCGAATCCTCGAACTGGTAAAGCAACAGGATGAATACTGACGACCACCAGATCGTGGTGAGCGGCCTGCCCGTGCAGATTGTCCGCAAAGGCATCAAAAACCTGCACCTCGGCGTCTATCCCCCACACGGGCGCGTGCGCGTCGCCGCACCGATGGCCGTGACGGATGAAGCCGTGCGGCTGGCGGTGATCGGCAAGCTCGGCTGGATCAAACGCCAGCGGGCGAGATTCGCGGCCCAACCCCGTCAGTCCGAGCGCGAGATGGTGCGCGGCGAGAGCCACTATTTTCTCGGCACGCGATACCGTTTGCGCCTCATCCGCACTTCCGGCCCCGCCGCGATCGTGCTGCGCAACCGAACCACGATGGAACTCCATGTCCGTCCCGACGCCACCGTGGATCAGCGCGTTGAAGTGCTTCACCAATGGTATCGCCAGCAACTCCGCGATGCGGTCCCGCCGCTCTTGAAAAAGTGGGAGAAGGCCCTCGGTGTCCGCGCCGCTGCGTGGGGCATCAAGAAAATGAAAACCAAGTGGGGAAGCTGCAACCCCGCCGCCCGCCGCATCTGGCTGAACCTCGAACTCGCCAAGAAGCCCGCGCAGTGCCTCGAATACGTCATCGCCCACGAACTGGCCCACTTGATCGAGCGCCACCACAACGACCGCTTCATCGCCATCCTGGACAAGCACCTCCCGCAATGGCGTGTGTCCCGTGGAGAGTTGAATGCCGCGCCGCTCGGCAGCTACGACACCCGGAGACCCTGAGCCCGCCCTCCCCACCGGCAGACGGCAAAGACCTCGCGCAGGAACTCGTCCGTAACGGGCTGGCCCGGATCTACGGCACGCGCACGGTACTTTGGGACGGCCGCACGTCCAAGCATTACAACGACCGACTGGCGGAACTGGAAGCCGAGGCGAAGCGCCGATCCACGTGTAGAGCAAAATGGAAAAACGCACTGGCAGAGTTCAAGCGACGGTTGGAAACGACGAAGGCGCAGTAGCAGGAGGAAGCCGTGAAGACCGTCTTGCAGCAGGCAGAGATGCTGTGCGGGGACCGGGTGTGAAGAAATTTGGTCTGAGCGCCTGCTGATTTCCACTCGCGGAACCGTTCAGTCATTCAGTGCGCCCGTGCCCTTCGTATTCCACATAGTTTTTACCCGTGCCAAACCCGTGCCTATTTTCGTGCATTTTGGTGCATGAACCGCCATTTCAGAAGGTATTCAGCCCGCCTCGCCCTGAAAAGGAATCGGCTCGCAAACCTTTGTCTGCGAGCCGATTAAATTGGTTGCGGGGGTAGGATTTGAACCTACGACCTTCAGGTTATGAGCCTGACGAGCTACCGGGCTGCTCCACCCCGCGATTTGGTGTGGCGTGAAGCTAGGCGGGCGCGCGTCGCACAGCAAGGGGAATCTTCGTTGCGATGCAGGATTGTTTCGGCGGACGCTGAATTATCCGAGCAGGCGGGCTGGATTTTCCAACCCAAGTGAGCGTGTTTGCCAAATGTTGCGCCCACAATACGCGCTTGCAGATGCCGGCTTACTCGCGGGTAAATTTTTTTCGCAGTGTGACGCGGTTCATCTTGGTCGCACGCGCCAGGAGGGTGGGCTTGCCGTCGAAACGCGTGAGGAGGTGGCGCAGGACGAGGGACTCGATCGCGTCGTGCATGTCGCGATACGTGGCTTTTTCCAAAAGGCGCGCGTCGAGCCATTCGGAGAGGACGGTGGCGAGGCGCGCGTCGTGCGATGGGGCGGATGCGGCGTGCTCGTGGATGTCGCGGGGGAGATGCGCGGGGAGGATGACGGGGCCGGTGCAGACTGCGGCGGCGTATTCGAGGACGTTGCGAAGTTCGCGGAGGTTGCCGGGCCAGTCGTGGCGTTCGAGAAGTGCGAGGCTTGCGGGTGCGAGCGTGAGCGGGCGCGCGGCGGTGCGGAGGAAATTTGCGGCGAGCACGGCGAGGTCGGCGGTGCGTTCGCGGAGCGGGGGCATTCCGATTTCTAGGACGTGCAGGCGGTAAAAAAGATCTTCGCGGAAGCGTGCGGCTCTTACTTCGTCGCGGAGGTTTTTGTTTGTCGCGGTGATGAGGCGCAGCTCGACGCGGATGTCCTCGCGTCCGCCGACGCGCGTGAAGGCGCGCTCTTCGACGAAGCGGAGGAGCTTGGCCTGCACGGTGGGCGAGATGTCGCCGATTTCGTCGAGGAAAAGTGTGCCGCCGCGTGCGCGCTCGATGTGGCCGGGGCGTGCGCTCACGGCGCCCGTGAATGCGCCGCGCTCGTGGCCGAAGAGCTCGCTTTCGAGGAGCTGTTCCTGGAGTGCGCCGCAGTGGAGCGCGACGAAGGGTGCATTTTTTCTCGCGCTGTGAATGTGGATGCTGCGCGCGGCGAGCGTCTTGCCGGAGCCGGTTGGGCCGGAGAGGAGGACAGGTGCATCGGTCGTGCAGGCGTGCGCGATTTCGAGGAAGACGCGCTGCATCGCGGGCGAGTCGCCGAGGAGCTGTGCGTCGGACGATGCGGGCGCGGCGGCGGAAGTGGGCGCGGATGCCGTGGCGAGGATCTGTGTGAGCGTGCGTTCGATTTCGCGGAGGTCGAGCGGCTTCACGAGGTAGGCGGCTGCGCCGAGCTTGCGCGCGGCGACGGCGTTCTCGAGCTTGCCGTGCGCGGTGATGATGACGACGGGGAGTTGAGGCGCGCGTGCGCGGGCTTTCTCCAAGACTTCGAGGCCGCTGAGATCGGGCAGGCCGATGTCGAGGATCGCGAGGTCGAAATTTCCTGAGGCGAGCGCGCGCAGTCCGGCGTTGCCGCTTGCGCGCAGTTCCGCGTGCCAGCCGAGGCGCTGGCACACGCGCGAGAGCGCGGTGGCGAGCGCGGCTTCGTCTTCGATGATGAGAACCGATGCCATTTAAGATTTAGGATTTAAGATTTCAGAATTCCCATCCGTCGCGAGCGGGAGGATGAAGGTGACGACTGCGCCTATCGCAGTATTTGCGACGAGGAGATCGCCGCCGTGTGCGCGGAGAATCTCGGCGGTGACGCTGAGGCCGATGCCCATGCCGCCTTCCTTCTCGCTGAAGAAAAGTTCCGCATGGCGGGCGAGTGCTGTTGCGCTGAATCCGGGGCCGGTGTCGGTGAAGGTCAGGTTGAGAGTTGAGATTCGAGTCCGCGAGAAGTCCGCGGACGGTCTTCGTGGGGACAATTGAGAGTTGAGAGGCAGGACGCCCTCCCGCGGCGGCTGAGCACCGGCTTTGGGCATTGGCTCGCGTAAAGCCGCGCGGTCGCGGCACGCGACTTTACGAGGTTGGGCGTTGGACGTTGGAGGTTCGTCGGGAACTGCCGGCTCTTCGCTTCGGCTGCTGCGGATTGTGAGCGTCCCCCCATCCGCCGACATCGCCTGGATCGCATTCACGATCACATTGCCGACGGCCTGTCCGAGCCGTCGCGAATCGGCGGCGATGCGGTGGCCGGGCTGTGTTTCATTCACGAGTAGCACCCGCGCGTGTGCGGCTGCGGGCGCGTGGGTGCGGAGCGCGGCGGCGATGAGTTCGGCGGGATCGCAGGGTGAAGTCTGCGGTGGCTGCGGGCGCGCGAGGAACATCCACTGGTTCACGAGCGCTTCGATCTTTGCGTTTTCCGAAAGGATGATCGCAAGTGAATCCGTTCCGCCGTCGTCGGGCGATGCGGCGGTGTGGAGGCTCGTGGTTCCGGCTTCGAGGAGCTGCGCGTGGAGCTTGATCGCGGCGACGGGGTTGTTGATCTCGTGCGCGAGTCCCGTGGCCATGCGGCCCAGCGTGGCGAGCCGTTCGGCCTGAAGGCGGGCGCGGCGTTCATCCGCGAGTGCGGCGCGCGTGTCGAGGTAGGCGCGTGCGAGCTGGCCGATTTCGTCGGGCCGGTCCGATTCGGGCAGTGCGGGTTCGGAGGCGTCGTCGGCGATTCTCGGGAGGCGCTGCGCGAGTCTGCGCAGGGGGCCGACGATTCCGTTTGCCAGCACCCAGACGAGCGCGAGCGAAAGCAGCCAGAATCCACCGAGCACGGCAAACGTGCGTGGCCCCCACAGCCCGCCGACACCGGGTGCCTTGCGGAAGAGCAGCAGGCTCACTTGCTCGTCGATCGGAGTCCGCAGGCTCTCGCCGCCGGCTATTGCGTACACTTCCCCTTCCCGGTGAGTCATCGCCTGGGCGAGCGATTTGCGTTCTTCGGTCGCCACGCGCTCGCTCAATTCGGGCACCGGCTCGTATCCTGCGCGTTTAAAATATACTTCCATCCCGAGCACTTCACCCAATGCCTGCGCTGTGCGCTCCGTCGTGGGGAGGCGTTGGCTTCGGATAAACTGAGCGTTTGCATTTGCCGTCGCGATGAATGCTGCGCGGGATTCACGGGTCTCCTCGAATTGCAGCCATGCGACCAGCGCCGTCGAGCCGAGTGCGACAAATGCCACGAAGGGCAGGGCGAGGCGTGTGGCAAGGCTCCGGGACATAAGAATTGGCGTGGTCAATTGCTATCCACGAGTGGATGTAAAGGCGAACATTATTTATCCTTCCTGATGGAACTGCAAAAGCTGGCAAGTTTTCATAACTGCCTGCCGTTGTGCGTGCAATGACTCCGGATTCGAGGTGGTACGCCTTTCGCTAAGTCGCGCCATCGCACCCATCGCGCCACCACCCGACATGTCACCCCAACTCCGTCTTACCATCGCATGCATCGCCGCTCTCGCCGCCGCCCGCGCCGAGAATCCGGCGGCTCCGATCAAGATCAGCATCCTCGACGAGACCATCTTCACCGCGACCCGCACCGAGACGTCGCTCTTCGATGCGCCCTACACGGCGCACGTCATCGGCGGCAGTGATTTCATGGGGCGCAGGCGCGTGCGGACTTTTCCGGACGCGCTGGCCGAGACGCCGGGAGTGATGCTTCAGCGCACCGGCTTAGGGCAGACGTCTCCATTCATTCGCGGCTTCACGGGTTTCCGCACGTTGGCGCTCATAGACGGAATCAGGCTGAACAACGCGGTCTTCCGCGAGGGGCCGAACCAGTATTGGGGGACGATTGATCCATTTACGATTGACCGGATCGATGTCGTGAAAGGCCCGTCGTCCGTGCTCTACGGCAGCGACGCGATCGGCGGCACGGTGAATGCGATCACGCGCAAACCGCCGCTCCTCGCATGGCCGCAGGACAAGCCTGCGGGCAGCGGCAAAAGCACGGCGGCCCCTTCCGCCGGCGGCCCCGAGGCGCACGCCTCGACCGAATACCGCTACTCCACGGCGGAAAATTCGCACACCGCCCGCGGGGAATTTTCCCTCGCGCTCTCGCCGCATCTCGGCATCTCGGGCGGGCTCACGTTCCGGGATTACGGCGACCTCCGCGCGGGCGACGGCACCGGACGGCAGGCGAACAGCGGCTACTCCGGCATCAGCGGTGACTTCACCGTCCTCTGGCGTCCGACGAAGAACACCGACGTGACCTTCGCCTTTCAACGCGACGAGCAGAACAACGTGCCGCGCTGGCACGCGACCACCTCCAGCAAGAGCTGGCGCGGCACCGAGGTCGGCACCGATCGTCGGCGCGATTTCGACCAACTCCGCGAACTCGCCTACGTCCGCATCGAGTCGCGCGACATCACCGACTGGCTCTCGAAGGCCTCGCTGACGGTCTCTTGGCACGGCCAGCAGGAGGAACA
This sequence comes from Verrucomicrobiota bacterium, assembly GCA_014189875.1. GTDB lineage: Bacteria > Verrucomicrobiota > Verrucomicrobiia > Chthoniobacterales > Chthoniobacteraceae > SXWH01. The sequence goes on from BJFP01000049.1 coordinate 6,116, forward strand.
GGATCGCATCCGCAACACCGGCCGCCGCGATGTGGACGGCTTCCGCGATGACCAGCTCGGCGTGCTCGTGAATTTCGAGAGCCCGTCGTCCATCGGCCTGTGGTCGTACGGCGTCGAGTATTACCACGACTTCGTCCAGAGTTGGGGCACGCGCTGGAATGCGAACGGCAGGCTGCATTCCGTCAAGCCGCGCGGCACCGTGGCCGACGACTCCGGCTACGACCTCCTCGGCTTCTACGTGCAGGATGAGATCAAATTCGGCGACCGCTTCAAACTCATCCCCGGCGCGCGCTTCACCTGGGCGCAGGTGGACACCGGCGTAATCGATCCCGACAGGACGGACCGGCTGAACCTCGCCGGCTTCACCGAGCAGTTCGACGCCTTCACCTTTTCGCTGCGCGGCCAATACGATGTGACCAAACAATGGAACGTCTTCAGCGGAATCTCGCAGGGCTTCCGTGCACCGAATCTCAGCGACTTCACCTCGTTCGACATCGCTCGCAGTGGCGAAGTCGAAACGCCGGTGACGAACCTCCAGCCGGAACATTACCTCTCCTTCGAGATCGGGACGAAAGTCTCCACTGGCACGTTCAGCTTCTACGCCTCGTACTACCACATGTGGATCGAGGATCAGATCACTCGCTATCGCACCGGTGCCAGGATCAGCGGCGAACCGGAAGTCAAGCGCACCAATAGCGGCGAAGGCTACGTGCAGGGCGTCGAGGCCGGAGCGTCGTGGCTTTTCGCCCCCGGCTGGAAGGCGTTCGGCACCCTCGCATGGTCCGAGGGCGAAGTGGACCAGTTCGACGGCAGCACGATCGGCAGGTATCCCTCATCGCGCATCCAGCCGCTCACCGCGCAGCTCGGGGTGCGATGGGAAAGTGAGGATGCAAAGTGGTGGGCCGAAGGCGTCGTGACCATCGCCGCCAAGCAGAATCGCCTCGCGCTCTCGGATCGCACCGACACGCAGCGCATCCCGCCCGGCGGCACACCCGGCTACACCGTCGGGTCCGTGCGCGCAGGCTGGCGTCCGTGCAAGAACTTCGACCTCTACGCATCCTGCGAAAACATTACGGACGAGAACTACCGCATCCACGGCTCCGGCATCAACGAGCCCGGACGCAACTTTGTCTTCGGGACGAGAATCTCGTTCTGACGGCAGCAAAAACTCGCTGACCGCACCATGAACCGCCGCCATTTCCTCGCCACCTCCATCGCAGCCCTGCTCGGCGGGCCCGCATTCGCACAGCAGACCGACGCCGCGCTCCGCGCAAAGATCACCGCCGCGAGCGCGAAGGCAGTCGCCTTTCTCGACAAGGCGCAGAAGCCCGACGGCTCTTGGGGATCGCCCGACTATCCCGCGATGACCGCGCTCTGCGTGACGGCGCACCTGCGCGCGCCGGGCGGCAATTTTGCGAAGGGAAAGGCCGTGCAGGCCGGCCTCGATTTTGTCCGCCAGCACGCACAGCCGGACGGCGGCATCTACACGAGGGCGATGGGCAACTACAACACGAGCATCTGCCTCGCCACGCTCGTGCTCGCCGACGATCACCGCGACGACAAGCTCATCGCCGATGCGCGCAAATTCCTAATTGCCGGGCAGGCGAAAAACAGTGCGCATCCCGAGCAGAACGGCGGCTGGGGCTACGAGAGCGGAGGCAAACGCGGACGCCCGGACCTCGACAACACCGTCTTTGCCCTCGAAGCCCTGCGCGCCGCCGAGACGCAGCGTCGCACGCGCGAACTCCCCGCCGGCCCCGAACTCGACTGGAAGGCCGCGATGGATTTCGTGAGCCGCTGCCAGAACAACACAGCGACGAACAAGGAGCCGTGGGCCAGCGACGATGCGGGCAACAAGGGCGGCTTCATCTATTCTCCCGGCGACAGTCCCGCCGGCGAAGTCACCACCGCCGACGGCAAGAAGGCGCTCCGCAGCTACGGATCGATGACCTACGCGGGCGTGCTGAGCCTCATCTACGCCGAGGCAAAAAAGGACGACCCGCGCATCGCCGCCGCGATCGGCTGGATTCAGCGGCATTGGTCGCTCGATGAAAATCCCGGCCAGGGCGGGCAGGGGCTTTTTTACTACTACCACGTCATGGCCAAGGCGCTCGCGGCATCCGGCATCGAGGAGCTGGCGACCGAGGATGGAAAACGATTCCGCTGGCGCGAGATGCTCGCGGAAAAACTCCTCGCGCTCCAAAAGCCGGACGGATCGTGGGCCAGCGAAAATCCGCGCTGGATGGAAAAGGACCCCGTCCTCGTCACCTGCTACTGCATCATCGCACTCGCGTACATCAACGGGCGCGCGTGACCTTTCACCGAGGCCACACGCGTCCGAAGTCCGCCTTGCGCACCCAGCCTGCGCGGTCGCCGTCGGCGCGCACGTAGAGATATTCGCCGCGCTCGCGCTCGATGCGCGCCATCTCGCCGGCGGTGAGCTTCACGAGCGTCTCCGCCTCGCGCGTCGGCGTGAGGCGAAGCGGCACGTCGTCTTCCAGCACCACGCCGAACTGCGAGCGCCGCCATGTGCCGAAGAGCGCGGGGCCGGAGAGCAGGAAAATTGCAAATAGCGCCGCGGCCACGCCCTGGTGCCAGTCCGCGCGACGCCAACCGAGCAGGCGTGGCAGCGCGAGCAGCGCGACGCCGCCCCACAGTCCTGCGGATGCGATGGCGATCCACCATCCGCCCGGCAGCGCAGTCGAGTAGCGCTCGTGCCATGTGAGCTGGGGCGCATCCACGCGGGCGTTTTGCCGGGCGAAGCGCAGGTTTGCCGTCGTATTCTTGCTGAAGGGATCGAGCGACAGCGCGCGCTCCCAGGCGAGCACCGCGTGGCCGTGGCGTCCGACTTTCCACTCGGCATCGCCGAGATTGTGCAGCGCGCCGGGAGAAAAATTCCCCTCGTTCACGATCTCGCGCAACTCATAGACGGCGTCGGCAAATTCGCCCGCGGCGTAAGCCTCGGATGCTTTCTTGAAGCGAGCGTCCGGCGATGAAGCCGCGCGACCTTGCGATGCGAACAGCACGAGGGAAAATGCGAGCGCGGCTGCGACACTCCATGCGCCTCTTGCGCTTGTCTGTTGCGTCGTCCTCATGCGCGGCGGGCGAGTGTTTGGACGGCGCGTTCGAGTTCCGGGAGCAACGTGCGCGGTTCGAGTGTTGCCGCGTTTGCAGGCGAGTAGTTCGCTGCATCGGCGGAATCGAGCACCTTGCGCGCGACGGCGGAGGCTCCGTCGTCACCATTGAGAAGTCGCAGCACATCCTCGCGCGTGAGGCTTGCGGCGCGTGCGGTGTCGAGCGGCGATGCCGCCTCACGCAGCGCGCCTGCGCTGGCGCGGAGAAATTCACCGCGGTCGCCCGAACGCGCGGCGGCCCGGGCGCGGGAGAGCGCGCGGCGTGCGGCGGCGTGCGCGCGGCGGCGGCGGATGATCTGTGGATTTGCCGCGAGCCAGTCGCGGCGGCGACGCCACGCCCACAGCGCGAGCAGCAGCACGGGCACTGCACATTCGGCTGCGAGCAGCCACCATTCGCGCAACGGCGGGGCGGGGGAGCGGACCCACCGGCCCGGCTTTTCCGCGAGGCCCGTCATCGCGGGTTCGACGATGCGCGGCGGTTCTTCCGCGCGCGGTGTCTCGGTCTTCGGCGTCTCCGGTTCGGCGGGCGCGGGCGCGGTGCTCGATGGCTTCACGTTGATCGGCACGGGCGGGATCGTGATGTCCACATACGCGCGCTTCTCCGGATCGAAATAGCAGAACGCCATCGCGGGCGTGGCCTTCAGTCCTGCGCGATTCGGGATGAGCGTGTAGGTGAAAACTTTCGCGCCTCGCGCGGTGTTGCGATCCTCGGAGTCGGGCAGGAATTCGCTCGTCGGCTTGTAGATCTGCCAGCCGCCCGCGGCGCTCATCTCCGGTGCGGCGACGCCTTCGAGATTTCCCTCGCCGGCCATGCCGATCGCGAGCGTCACGGGTTCGCCCGCCTCGACCTCTGTCGCCGAGAGCTTCGGCTGCGCGACGGTGAATTTTCCGATCGCCCCGGTGAATCCCGGCAGCCGTCCCGTGCGCGGCAGCGCGAGCACGCGGATGCGCGCGGGCTTCGCGTCCACCGTGCTTTGCGCCCTGCCAAATCCGCGCTGCCCGGCCGCCTCGTTTTTCTGCACGCTCACCAGAATCTGGATTCCCAGTTCCAAATCGCCTTCGAGGATCGGCGTGATGCGCACGGGCATCACGAGCCCCTCGTGCTTTTGCCCGCCGACGGTGAACTGCTCGCGCGTCGTCCGCACCGACGGCCTCACGACCGCTGCGCCGGTCGTCTTCGCGACGTGCGAGACAAATTGCGGCGACTCGTCCGGCGTCTCGATTACGAGCAGCCGCCCGCTGATGGATTCGCCGGTAAAAAAATCGCGCTGCGGCAATTCCAGCTCGGCACGCACGGGCTGGTACGGTGCGGCGTTCGGGTCGGGCGGCATCACGGTGAGCACAGCGCCCGGCACGCGCACGCGACCGCCGCCGACCACGATCTCGAATGAAGGCATCGCAAATCGCCCTGTGCGCTGCGGCACGACATTGTAGGCAAAAGTCGTGGTCATCATCAGCGTGCCGTTCAGGATCGCCGTGCTCGTGCTCCCGCCGGCAAACGACATTTCCAGCCCGGCGGGCGATGCGAGTTCAGGCGGCTCCAGTGGCTTATGCGAGGCGGTCACCGTCACGCGATACGTCGCCGGACGCCCGAGCTGCGCGATTTCCGGCGCAAAGCTCGCGCTCGCGGCTGGCGAGATGTCGTTGGCAGGCTGGAGATTGAGCTGCGCAAAAATCGCGGGCACCGCGCAGCCGAGCGCGTAAACCAGCACTGCAAGAATGAAAACCGCGCGTCGCATCCTCACCAGTCGCGTCCCTTTTTCTGCGACGGCCTGCGCTGCTCCTCGGTCGGCTTGAAGCCCTCGCCTTCCTGCTGCGTGCCGAGCGACATCGTGCGGCGCTTCATCGTCTCCTTCAGCCAGCGCGCCATGTCCGGCGACACCTCGCGGTCGCTGCCGAGGCGCTGCTGCTGCTTCTCGCCGATCTTCGGGTCGCCCTTCTCGTCCTTGTCCTTGTCGTCGTCATCGTCCTCCTCGTCATCGCTCTCGCGCTGCATGTCCTTGGGGATTTTTCCGCGCAGCTTCTTCTTGATGGCCTTCACATCGTCGCGCTTCTCCGAGACCTGCTCGCTCTGCTGCTCGATCTGCTTCTTGAATTTCAGCAGCTCTTCGATCTTCCGCTCGACGACCGCGGCATTTGCCTTCGCGTCGCCGTTCGACGCATCAAGTTCCAGCGCGCTGTGAAAATCTCCCACCGATCTGCGCCAGCGCTCGAGCGCGGAGCCGATGAGCCCGAGCGTGCGGCTCGTCTCGTCGCGGGAAATGCGGAGATCCTTCTGCGCCGCGCGCGCGTCCATGTAGGCGGCGATGATCGCCTTCAGCTCATCACTCTCCAGCGCGCGCCCGCCATTCCTGACCGCCTCCTCGGCGATGTTCACTGCCGCCACGGACGAATCGAGAAGATGCTGCCGGTTGCCCTCGCCCTTCAGCGTTTCCTCTCCCTGCCGGAACCGCACATGCCCGAGATTGTAGAGCGCGAGCGGCTGCACGCTTTCGACCTCCGAGCCCGCTGCCTTGCGCAGGGCCATCTCCGCGTCGCGCAATTCGCCCTTGCCGAGCTTGCCCACGCCTTCGTTGTAAAATTCGCGCGCCCCCTGTTTCCCAGAGGTGACGGCCAGTGCCGGCGACGCGGCGAGCAACAGGATGGCGAGTGGGCGGAGGTTCATGCGATGGGTTGCGCGTGGCGGTCTGCGGTCTGCGCCACCTTTCGGCGTCGCGTGCGGAGCAGAGACTCGCCGACGAGGAGGAAAATGGCAACTGCAAGCGGCCAGCGATAGCGGTCAATCCCCAGCCGCTTGCGGAACACCGCCGCGGGGCGCGAGAGCGGATCCTTGAGCGCGCTCGCCACGTCGGCGAGTCCGCCAGCGACGGTTTCCATGCGGCGATACGTGCCGCCGGTCGTCTCCGCGATTGCGCGCAGGGTCGGCTCGTCGAGACGGCTCGTCACCGGCTGTCCCTTTTCATCGCGCAGCGGCTCCATCTCGCCGCCGCGGCCCTGCACCTGGATCTGGGAGCCATTCGGCGTGCCGACTCCGACGGTGAAAACCACCACGCCGTCCTTCGCGAGTTTCTTCGCGGCTTCGATTCCGATGCGCTGCAGATCCTCGCCGTCCGTCACGAGCACGAGGATTTTTCTGCGCTCGGATTTTTCAAACGCGCGGCTCCCCGCGAACAGCGCGCTCGCGATGTCCGTGCCCGGAACGAGCACCGAATCCGTGTCGAGATCGCGGATGGATTCCTCGAACGCATCGTAGTCGAGCGTGAGCGGGCACTGGAGAAATGCGTCGCCCGCAAACGCCACGAGCCCCACGCGTCCGCCCGCGTGCCGCCGAAGAAAATCGAGCACGGCCATCTTCGAGCGTTCGAGACGGCTCGGTGTCACGTCGGTCGCGAGCATGGACTTCGAGGCGTCCATGAGAAAGACCACATCATCACCCTTGCGATCCACGCGCTCCTCCGTCTCGCCCCACTGTGGGCGCGCGAGCGCGATGCCCACGAGCAGCAGCGAAATGATGAGCAGCGTGCTCTTCACCACACGCATCACCTTGCTGTGCGAAGCGAGCAGCGCATCGCGCCGCGCGGGATCGGCGAACTGCGCAAGCTGCCGCCGCCGAGCCTTCGCAGAAAACCAAAACAGCGCGCCCGTGCCGAACAGCGCGAGCGCCGTGATCCACAGCCATTGCGGCGAGGCAAAATGGAGCGTGTGCGTCGTCATGGGATGCGCCGGAAGCGCGTATTCGCGAGCAGTAGTTCGAGCAGCAGCACGGCGAATACGCCGAGCAGCGGGATGTGGAAAAGCGGCGTGTAGGTGCGGTGATGCTTCAGCTTCACCTCGGTCTTTTCGAGGCGGTCAATGTCCGCATACACCGTGTCGAGTTCCTGCCGGTTCGTCGCCGTGTAGCTCTTGCCGCCGGTCATCTTCGACATCTTCTCGAGCACCACGTAGTTCGCCGGCTGGAGCATCGTGATCACGCCGCTGGGTTTTCCGTCGAGGCCGAGGCGCAGCTTGCCGGTCTCGCGATCGAAATCCGGTAGCCAGCATTGCTCATTTTTTCCGACACCGACCGTGTACACGCGCACGCGCTCGCCCGCGGCGAGGCTTGCGGATGCGATGGGCTCGAGCGTCTCCCACTTGTTGTTGTCGCCGTCGGTGAGGAGCACGATGAGCCTGCCGCGGCTCTGCTTCTGAGCGGAGAGGCGCTTCACCGCGAGGCCCGTCGCGTCGCCGATGGCCGTGCCGAGTTCCGTGATCACGCCGATGTAGAGCCGGTCCAGATTTTTCTGGAGCCACTCGTGATTCAGCGTCGGCGGGCTCACGAGGTACGGCACGCCGCTGAACGCGATGAGCCCGATGCGATCCGACGGACGCCGCGCGACGAAATCCTTCAGCACGCTCTGCGCGATGTCGAAGCGCGTCGTGAGCTTCCCCGGCGGCGCCATGTCGAGCGCCATCATGCTCCACGAGAGATCGAACACGAGCATGATGTCCACGCCGCTCGCCTGTGTCTCCGTCTGTTCGTTCACCCAGCGCGGCCCGGCCATCGCGATGATGGTGAGGGCGACCGTGAGCGTGCGGAGAAAAATGAAGAGCCGTCCCGCCATCGAGCGCACGCGCCCGCCGATCGCGCGCACCAGTTCGACGCTCGAAAAACGCAGCGCACCCTCCGCGCCCGCACGCCCGCGGACGAATGCGTAGAGCGGCAGCAGCGCGAGAAACACGAGCACCCACGGATGCTGGAATTCGAAACCGTCTTTCATGGAACCTCGAATCCCTCGTTCATAGCGTGCGCGCCGCCTTCGCACGTGCGGCCTCCAAGTTCTCGATCAGCTTTGCAGTCGTTCCGAGCAGCGCTGATTTTTCCGCGTGCTCCGCCAGCGGGGAGAATTTCGCGCGGTCGCAGTCCGAGAGGAAATGCCACACGGCGTTCGTCAGCTCGACCGGGCACGAGCGGCGCGTGACGAGCCCGCTCACGAGCTCCTCGGACGTGAGCCCGCTGCCCTCGATCGCAAACGCATCCGCCGCATACCGGCGCACGATTGCCGACACCGTCACGGGCGTCGCGCCATCTGCACGCAGTGCCGCGAGCTTTTCCACGGCCGCGAAAAATGGATTCGGCGGTGGGACAGGCGGCTTGCGGCGCGGCCAGCACAGCGCCGCAAAAATGATCGCGGCACCGACCCCGCCGATGACCCACGCGATGTGGCTGCGCGCGATGGGCGGTGGTGGGATTCCTGGGCGCGGCGGGCGCAATTCCGGCGCAGGCTCGGTCTTGATCGCACTCTGTGCGGTGAGCGGGAAAAGGGAAGCGGCCACCGCCAGCAGTATTGTTAAAAAAATAACAGGACTGCCTCTCCCGATGTTGGATTTCAGCGTCGTGCTCATCTCCTTCGCCGATGCTCGAAAAAATGCTGCAACGCCGTGGCGTGATCGTCCGTCGCGCCGAGCCGCAGCATGTCCACGCCCGACTGCATGAGCGCGCGGTCGAGGGTTTCCTGCGTGCGCGCCACGCTCGCGGCGAAGGCATCGCGCACCGACTCGCGCGTCGAGTCCACCTCGATGACTTCACCCGTCTCCATGTCCTCCACGACGAGCATTCCCGACTCCGGCAGCGCGCGTTCGCGGTCGTCCTGGAGCTGGATGCACACGAGATCATGCCGCGAATTCGTGCGCCCGATTTCCTGAAAGATGTTACGCTTCCCCACCGAGTCGCCGTGCAAAAAATCGCTGATGAGGAACACAATCGAGCGGCGATGCATGACGTGGTTCAGGAACGACAACGCCGACTCGATGCGCGTGCCGCGCTTCCGCGGGGGAAAAAAAAGCGACTCGCGGATCACGCGCAGCAGGTGACGCCGTCCTTTTTTCGGCGGCAGAAAAAGCTCCACCTCCTCGCTGAACAGCAGCAGCCCGACTTTGTCGCCATTGCGAATCGCCGAGAATGCCAGCGTGCCCGCAATCTCCGCAGCGACCTCGCGCTTCGTCCGCTGCGTCGAGCCGAAGTCCCCCGATGCCGACACGTCGAGCACGAGGAGCACAGACAGTTCCCGCTCCTCGCGGTGCAGCTTCACGAACGGCCGCCTCATGCGTGCGGTCACATTCCAGTCAATCGTCCGCACATCATCCCCCGGCACGTATTCGCGCAGCTCCTCGAAATTCATCCCGCGTCCTTTGAACTGCGAATTGTACGCGCCGACCATGAGGTCATTCGCGAGCTTGCTCGTGCGCAGCTCGACGCGGCGGACGCGGGTGAGGATGTCGGCTGTGTCCAAGGGCGTGCGGGAGCGTTCCAAAAAAGACAGACCGCGCAGGCTAGGGGATTGCGGCACTGCCGGGCTCGGGATCGGGCGCGTCGAGTTCGACGCCGGCGTACACTTCGCGCAGTGAAACCGCGCAACCGAGCGACGTGAATGGCACTTCGCAGTCAGGGCCGCTGTAGCCGTCGAACCGCCAGATGCCGTCGGGCTGGCGCGTGTATTTGTCCACGCGCACTTCGACGATGCTGACGAGCGCGATTTCCACCACCGAGGGCAGCGCCATGTAGAGTGCCAGCTTGCGGCCGCGGTCGAAGGCCTCCGTGCTTTTCGAGAGCACCTCGATGATGAACGACGGATTCAGCAGGACGTCGCGCGTTTCATTCAAATACTCCGGGCGTCCGCAGAGGCCGGAGACATCGGGATAGAGAACGCGATCGTTCGCCGTGATGCGCACCTTCATGTCGGAATTAAAAACGGTGCAGCCTCTCGCCTTGGCAAAATTGCGAAGTTCAGCCGTGAGACCGACGGCAATCTGCGAATGAGGCCCGGTGCCGCCGGCCATCGCGAAGACATGGCCGCCGTGGAATTCATGCTTCGTCTCCGCGACGCGTTCGGCGGCGAGGTATTCTTCGAGCGAGAGCGGCGCGGTGGATTTGGCGAGCGGCATAGATGAAAAGTAAGTGCGTGGAGAAATGCTTCAAGCCCGCACCTACGGCACCGGCACATTGTCGAAAATCCGCTTCACGATCCCATCGCCGGTCATGCCCTGCGCCTCGGCTTCGTAGGTGAGGATCACGCGGTGACGGAGCACGTCGGGGCCGATGGATTTTACGTCGCCGGGCGTCACGTAGCTGCGGCCTTGCAGCAGCGCCCACGCCTTTGCGGCGAGCGTGAGATTGATTGTCGCGCGCGGGCTTGCGCCGAACTGGATCAGCGGGCGGAGATCGCTCAGCTCGTACTTCTGTGGGTCGCGCGTCGCAAAGACGATGTGGACGATGTAGTCGCGCACTTTTTCATCCACATGGATGCTGTCCACGACCTTGCGCGTGGCGAGGATGTCGTCGAGTTCGACCACGCGCTCCACGTCGAGATTCGGTCGCGTGAACGCCATCGTGTCGAGGATGCGCCGCTCTTCCTCGAACGTCGGATAGCCCACGAGCACCTTCAACATGAAGCGGTCCACCTGCGCCTCGGGCAGCGGGTAGGTGCCTTCCTGATCGATCGGATTTTCCGTCGCGAGCACGAGGAAAGGGACGGGCAGCTTGTGCGATTCGCCGCCGAGCGTGACCTGCCGTTCCTGCATCGCTTCGAGCAGCGCGCTCTGCACTTTCGCGGGCGCGCGGTTGATCTCATCCGCGAGGACGATGTTTGCAAAAACGGGGCCTTTCGTGACGTGATATTGTCCGTCACCGGGATTGTAGATGAGCGTGCCGGTGATATCCGCGGGCAGCAGGTCGGGCGTGAACTGCACGCGATTGAACGTCGCGTGAATGGCCGAAGCGAGCGTGCGCACCGCGAGCGTCTTCGCGAGGCCGGGTACGCCTTCGAGCAGCACGTGGCCGTTCGCGAGCAGGCCGACGAGCAGGCGATCGATCAGGTATTGCTGGCCGACGACAATTTTCCCGACGACTTCGCGCAGACGTGTGACCCATGCCGCAGCGCTGGAGACGCGGGCGTTCAGTTCATCGAGGGATTCGCTCATAGTTGGAAAAATCGGGGCCGGGGTAGGACAGCGGAAAGCGCACATTCGGCAAGCAGAGAAAGCGGATGCCGATTTTCAAGGGTGTGACCAAAACTGGTGCCTTACGCCGTTGGCGTTGGTCTTTCCACAAATCGTCGCGGATGCTTTTTGCACCACTTTGAATCACGCCTTTTGTCCATCCGGTTGGCGCATCACAAGGGCGGATGGCGAATCTTGCTCATCCAAATTGAGCCACGACGCGGAAATTGCCGCGCCATTTGCGATGAGCGTGCATTTCAAGGACATGGCCGTGCAGCCCGCCGATGATGGCTTCCGCTTGAGCGAAGTTCCGCTCGGCACCGGCGTGCTCGATCCGCTGCGCATCCCGTGTCTCACCGAGGGATACTTCGCGACTTTCCCGGAACGAAAAGCAGCGCGCCTCGACGCTAGGATGTATTGGGTGAAGGCGAATCCGCCGGAGCAAGCGGTGCCAGTCGTGAGCGGAAAACCGTTCGCGCAAGTGCTCGCGGAGGAGGAGGCGAACAACCGCGCATGCCTCGGCTGGATGCGGAAAAACATTTCCGGGTGAGTGTCGCAGCCACGCGGCAGCCGCCGCCTGCAGGTAGCGTGATTTTGATGCACCTGCTCCGAAAACCCGTGTTGACATTTTTCTAAAAAATCATCATTTTTGTGGTAAGTCTCAATATGCCACCATCAACCGCCAAGCAATCAGGGCCGCAGCATGCGCAGAACATGCATAATCTGATGACGGTGAAGGAGACTGCGGAGTATCTCCGAATCCCGCTGCCGACGGTGTATTATCTCGTGCAG
>BJFP01000050.1 GCA_014189875.1 Verrucomicrobiota bacterium
ACTGTGATCGTCCTGTTCTCGAAATTGATGGATTCCCATTTCAGCCCCTTGGCGAGTTCTTGCCGGCGGAGACCGCCAAAGGCGATGAGCAGCAGCCACGGCAGAAATTCCTCGCTGGCGTGATGAAGGAACGCGGCAACTTCGCGCGGGGTGTAAATCTCAACGTCCTTGTGCTTCACCTTCGAGGTCTGGAGCGCATCGGCGGCGGTCGTCTCATCCTCGCGGAGCCATTTTTGCAGCTTGGCGAAATTGAACAGCGCGACGATCAGTCGCTTGTGATTATTGCGTGCGACCGGGCCGACATTGAGCCGTTGCATGTAGCCGGTGAGGTCGTCGGGGGTGACGGATTTCAGATTGCAGGCAAACGCGGTGGCGAGCCTGCCAAGCATCACGCGGATGTCCTTGAGATAAAGTCGGCTCATCTCGGCGGCGGCTTTTGCCTCTCCGAATTTTGCGACGGCATCGGCAACGGTGATGTCGGGCAGTTCGGCGGCGATGTGCTTGTGGTAGAACCTCGCGGCTTCGATGATGCCGTCATGGCCCAAGATTTTGAAGGCGGCGGCAAACTCACGGGCGGCGATGTCCAACGTGATCCCAGTGCCTTCCAGCGCGGTCTGCGCGGCAACGAACATCACGCGATCTTGGCCGTTGAGCTTCGCGCCCTCCACGTCGCCTTGGGCGAGGTTGGCAACCTTGGTGTTCGCCTCGCGCTTCGCATCGTCGAGTGACGTGAAGAACTGGCGGCGGCGTCCGCTCGGGGTTTGAAAGGCGAGAGTGAACAGGTCTTTGCCCCGGTTCTGCCCCCGGTAGATTTTCACCGATGCGTGGCCTTTTTTGATGATGAGTGGGAAGGTGTCCTTGCGGGTGGCTTTCATGTTGTTTCCTCTTGTTTCCCTATGTCTAAGCGTCGTGCAGGCGTCGTGCAAGGACAAACTTTCGGGTATTTAGCCTGTTGGCGCGTAGGATTGAAAATCCTCGTGTCCCCGGTTCGATTCCGGGCCCAGCCACTCTCCGCGGAACCCTGATGGATTCAGGGTTCCAGGGCGGCGTGCATTTTCCGCGGGCGGCAATGTGCAGGCTGGTGCTGGCCGGCGCGCCATTTCAGCAAAGGACGCAAACAGGAGGCGGGGGCTTCCAGGCAAACGGCTACTTCGTGACGTGGAAGTCCTCCAGGTCGCGCCCGTACTCGTCGTAAGCTTTCAGCTCACCGAGCAGCGATTCCAAGTCGTCCAGATTGATCGTCATCCTGAGTTCGGCGACCAAGGGCTTTACGGTTTCGCGGAATGCGACGTCGAGTTTGTCCGCCTCGGATGGCGCGCCGTCTGCAGGCTGTCCGCCCGCGCCCGGCGATGGCTTCTGCGTGTCGCGCGCGGGCCTTCCTTTTTTCAAAAATGCGAACGCCACGATCCCTAGGATGACAGCGGCACCGACGAGGTACCAGGCCACCGTCTTGTCCGGGCGCTCGGCGTCGAGCAGGAAGAGGAGGCCGGCCGCGACGCACAGGATGCTCCCGATGAGTGCGGCAGAGACGATCCACGAGTGCCCGTTCTCCGCGGGTTTCGCAGCGGTGCCGGTGGCTGGAGACACGGATGTCCCAAGCCGGAGCCTCGTGAGGACGATCGGACGATGTTCCGAAGCGAGGATCGAATCGAGGATCGAGAGTGCGGATGCGAGCCGTTCCTTTCGCTCCTGGAAAAAGTGGAGTTCCTTCACCGTGGCACCGGCCTCGAATTCCCCGGAACCGAGAGGATCGGGAGGCGGAGCGGTGTGGGTGGGCGGTGTGGATTTTGATTCCATCTGAAGTTCCGGCGGGGATGGCAATTACGGGCGTGCCATTCCCCGGCGCAAGCGGAAAGCCGAACCCGGCGTTATGCCTTCGCGATGCCGTGCCGGAAATCCGTCGGCGACTGTCCGGCCACGCGGCGGAACATGCGGTTGAAATGAGTGATGGATGCGAAGCCCGCCTCGAATGCGACCTCCGAGATGCGCGCCTGCGGATTTGAGAGGAGGCGCTTGGCCTTCGCGATGCGGACCACCGAGAGGTACTGCGTGAAGGTCATTCCCGTCGCTCGCTTGAAGGTCTTGCAGAAATGGAACGTGCTCGCGTGGACGCAGCGCGCGATCTCTGTGAGCGGCAGTTCCTCGCCGCTGCGCTGCTCGATGATCTCGCGGGCGCGCGAGACGAGCGGCGGCTCGGCGTGCATCTGCCGCATGGCAATCTGCTCGGCGGCGATCGCGAGATGGCCGGCGAAGATTTCCAGCAGGCGGAGGACGGACTCGTATTGCTTCCGCTCGATGACCCGCGTGCCGAAGTACGCCTTCTCGAGCGTCTTCCAGTCCACGTTTGCACCGCCTTTTTTCAGGAATTCGGTGATGCGCCGGAAATTTGCGGGCGTGAGTTTTTTCAGCGCGATCTGTCCGGTCTGGAGGAAGCCGAGCAGCTTGTTCCCGACGCGGACGGGGACGACGGAATCGGTGAGCCCGGCGGCGCATGTCGCGCTGTGCGTCGTGCCGTCGGCCCCGGCGGCGGAGAGTTTCGCCTGCATCTCCAGGCAATGGCGGCAGCCGGCCTCGGTCTCGGCCATGTGCGTGCAAAACGGGTTGGCCTTCGCGCTGCCGCGCATCCCGAGGCGCCGTTTTCCGGCAGGCGCGAATTTCAGCGGCAGGCCGGTGGCCTCCGAGAATGCCGCCTCGTAGTCGCGCAGGATTTGCGACTCGGAGAGTTTTTCTGAGATGACGCTGTTTTCCGTTCCACTCATAGCGGATCGGGTAACAGCGCCTCTCATGAACGGCAACGCAATAGGCGGTGAATCTTGCTCAAACCAAGGTGAGCGGTAATCCGCGAAGATCGTGAAGACTTGCGCGTGATGGAAACACAAGCAGTCAACTCCGAGCCCGACCCCGGCAAATGCGCCGGGTGCGGGCAGTGCCGCTGTCGTGAAGACCGGGCGGCTCCTCCCCAGATAGAGGCGGCATTCCGTGCCGTTCATGAGAAAGTGTCGCCTTCCGTTTCCATCACAGCGATGCCCGTTGTGAACGGTGCGGAATCCCGTCTCTATCCGGTGGAGGGAGTCCGCGGATGAACGTCCTCGCGCTCACCATTTTCGTCGGCCTGCTGCTCGCCGGGTCGTTCGTGATCCTGTGGATCGCGTCGGCATGCGACCCGCGCAGCTTCAATGAACGCGACGCGCTCTTCCCCCTCGAGCCCGACGCGGACGACTCTTCTTTTTCGGAAACAAGCAGACCATGAGCACCGCACCCGCAGGCGCCGCACCCGGCGCGAAAACACGAATCGAATACGACGACACACCGGTCCGCCATTTCATGATCGCGTCCATTTTCTGGGGCATCATCGGGATGCTCGTGGGCGTGCTCATCGCCACGCAGATGGGCGTGTGGCAGGCGAATTTCACGACGTCGTGGCTGACCTTTGGCCGTCTGCGCCCGCTGCACACGAATGCGGTCATTTTCGCGTTCGTGGGCAACATGATGTTTGCCGGCGTCTATTATTCCACGCAGCGGCTGGTGAAGGCGCGCACGGCGTCGAAGCTGCTCTCGCGAATTCATTTTTGGGGCTGGCAGCTCATCATCGTCGCCGCTGCGATCACGCTCCCTCTCGGGCTCACTCGCGGGAAGGAATACGCGGAGCTGATCTGGCCAATCGACATCGCCGTCGCGCTGATATGGGTCGTGTTCGGCATCAACTTTTTCTGGACGCTCGCACGCCGCAACGAGCCGAGCCTCTACGTGGCGATCTGGTTTTACATCGCGACGATCATCACGGTCGCGATGCTGTACATCGTCAACCACCTCTCGATTCCCACGAGCTGGACACACAGCTATCCGATCTTCGGCGGCGTGCAGGACGCGCTCGTGCAGTGGTGGTATGGGCACAACGCGGTCGCGTTCTTCCTCACCACGCCGATCCTCGGCATCATGTATTACTTTCTGCCGAAGGCGGCGGAACGGCCCGTGTATTCCTACCGGCTTTCGATCGTCCATTTCTGGTCACTCGTGTTCCTCTACATCTGGGCAGGGCCGCACCATCTGCTGAACACCTCGCTGCCCGTGTGGCTCCAGTCGCTGGGAATGATTTTCTCCCTCATGCTCTGGGCGCCGTCGTGGGGCGGGATGCTCAACGGCCTGCTCACGCTGCGCGGCGCATGGCACAAGCTGCGCACGGATCATGTCCTGAAATTTTTCGTCGCAGCCGTGACTTTCTACGGCATGGCGACCTTCGAGGGCCCGCTCATGTCCATCCGCTCGGTGAACGCGCTCTCGCACTACAGCGACTGGACCATCGCGCACGTCCACGGCGGCGCGCTCGGCTGGAATGGCTTCATGGCCGCGGGATTGTTCTACTGGCTCGCGCCGCGGCTGTGGCGCAGGCCGCTGCATTCGCCCGCGGCCGCAAATATGCACTTCTGGCTCGGGACCGTCGGCATCCTCATCTACATGCTCTCGATGTATGTCTCGGGCATCACGCAGGGCCTCATGCTCGGCGCGACGAAGGAAAGCGGGACGGTGCTCACGTATCCAAATTTCCTCGATGCCGTGACCTCGACAAAAGTGCTCATGCACGTCCGCGCGCTCGGCGGCCTGATGTATCTCATCGGCTTCGTCATGCTCGCCTGGAACATCTGGAAAACCGCGCGCGGTGCGGAGGCTGTAAACGGCAGCGCCGATGTTTTCATCCCGGAAAAACCTCCGCGCCTCGGCATCGTCGGCGGGTTCCTGAATGCGCCGGTGATCTACACCTTGCTGCTGCTCATTTTCATCTCCGGATGGGCCGCGCTGCCGGGCGCGTGGAGCGCGCTCTGCCTCGTCGCAACATTCGGGACATTCGCGATGATGAGCATGAACTTCGAATTTTCGCAGAAGGGCTGGAGCGAGTGGCACGAGAAGATGCTCGCAAATGCGCTGCCCTTCACCGCGCTCGCCGTCGTCGCGGTCTTCATCGGCGGCCTCGTGCAAATCATCCCGACCGTGATGGTGAACACCGCCAAGAGCATCGAGGGCGTGAGGCAGATTCCGTACACGCCGCTCGAACTCGCGGGTCGCGACATCTACATCCGCGAAGGCTGCTACACCTGCCACTCGCAGCAGATCCGCACGCTCGTCGGCGACGTGCTGCGCTACGGCGAATATTCGAAGCTCGGCGAGAGCATCTACGATCATCCGTATCAATGGGGCTCGAAGCGCATCGGCCCCGACCTCGCCCGCGAGGGCGGGAAGTATCCGGACTCGTGGCATTACTTCCACATGCGCGACCCGCGGCAGATCAGCCCCGGCTCGACGATGCCGAACTACCCGTGGCTCTTCACCGACAAGACGGATCTCGCCGCACTGCCGAACAAGATTTCCGTGCAGCGGAAAATCGGCGTCCCGTATCCGCCGATGACCGACGTGGAAATCCAAAAGTCCTGCGACGCCGACGCCGCACGCATCGTCGCAAGCCTCAAGGCCGCCGGCGCAGAAATCGCACCCGAACGCGAAATCGTTGCGCTCATTTCCTATCTCCAGAAGCTCGGCAAGTCGGAAAAGGTCGTCCCCGCCGAGGCAGCGAAAACCGCAGCCAAATAACCCACCATGTTCCGCCGCATCATCGTCGAGGAATGGCAGCGCGCGCTCAGCGTCGTGAGCATCATGCTCTTCCTCGCTGTCTTCGTGCTCCACTTCTTCCGCGTCCGCCGCATCCCGCGAGAGACCATCTCGCACATGGAAAACCTTCCGCTCGAAAATGACGACCATGACTGATCCCGCAGACACTCCGCACGACGACACGCTGCGCCCGCACGTGTTCGATGGCATCCAGGAATACGACAAGCGGCTGCCGCGCTGGTGGCTGCTCACGCTCTATGGCAGCATCGTTTTTGCCGTGGGCTACTGGGCATATTACCACGCTTACAGCATCGGCACGCCGCCCGCGCAGGCGCTCGAAAAGGAGATGGCCGAAAACGCCGCGATCGCCGCGAAGAAATCCGGCGTGATCGACGACAAGACCCTGTGGAAAATGAGCCACGACACGAAGGTCCTCTCGGCAGCCAAGGTCACATTTGAGACCACCTGCGCGGTCTGCCACAAGCCGGACATGACCGGACTCATCGGCCCGAATCTCGTGGACCAGGAATGGATTCACGGCGGCAACCCGATGGATTCATTCAAGACGATCAATGAAGGCGTGCTCGTAAAAGGGATGCCAGCGTGGGGCCCGATGCTCGGACGTCAGAAAGTCGCCGAACTCGTCGCGTATATCTTTGCCCATCATCATCCCGGTGAAGAGGTGAAAATTGTCCCCGGCTGGACACCGCCGCCCGGTGTCATGCCCGTCGCTCCGCCGTCACCGCCACCGGCAAAATGACCGCCACGCCGCAACGCCCCTCGCTCGATTCCGTCACAACGATCAACGAGGACGGCTCGCGGCGCTTCATCCACGCGGCACGCGCGAGCGGGCGTTTCGCGCGCTGGCGCACGCTGCTCGCCGTCGTGCTCACCGCGATCTACGTCGCGCTTCCGTGGATCCAGATCAACGGCAACCCCGCGCTCTTCCTCGACGTGGCGCACCGGCAGTTCCACTACTTCGGCCTCACGTTCGTGAGCCAGGACATCTGGCTCGTATTTTTCGTGATGAGCGGGGTCGGCTTCTGCCTCTTCTTTCTCACGGCGCTGCTCGGCCGCGTGTGGTGCGGATGGGCCTGCCCGCAGACAATCTTCCTCGATGTCGCCCGCCGCATCGAGCGCTGGTGCGAGGGCGACGCGACGGAAAGGCGGAAGCTCGACGCCTCGGCATGGACCTTCAGCAAGACCGTGCGCCGCACCGCGAAACACGCGCTCTACCTGCTTTACTCGCTCATCCTCGCGCACGTCCTGCTCTCGTATTTCGTCTCACTGCCGCGGCTCTACGCGATGATGCGCCATTCGCCCGGCGAAAACTTCGCCTCGTTCGCGTTCGTCTTCCTCATCGCCGGCGCGCTGTGGTTCGACCTCGCGTGGTTCCGCGAGCAATTCTGCATCGTGCTCTGTCCGTATGGCCGCCTGCAATCCGCGCTCATCGACAGCGACTCGCTCGGCGTCGGCTACGACACAAAGCGCGGCGAGCCCCGCGGACGCAAAGGCACGACGACCGGCGACTGCGTGGACTGCCTGCGCTGCGTGCAAGTCTGCCCGACCGGCATAGACATCCGGCAGGGCCACCAGCTCGAATGCATCGGCTGCACCGCGTGCATTGATGCGTGCGATTCCGTGATGGCAAAGCTGGATCGCAAGCCCGGCCTCATCCGCTACGATTCGCGCAACGGCTTCGAGGGAAAACGCACGCGCTGGGTGCGTCCGCGCACGATGCTCTACATCGGCCTCGCCGTGCTCGGTGCCATCGCGCTCACGCTGGAGACGCGCTCGCTGAAGCCCGCCACCGTGAGCCTCACGCGCGTGACCGGCATCCCGTACGTCGTCGAAGGCGGCGTCGTGCGGAATCAGTTCCTCGTCCGCGTGCTGAACAAGCGCAATGCCCCGATCACCTTCCAACTCGAAATCGCTGACGGCCCACAAACGCTGCACTGGAGCGGCTTCGAGGGCGGCATCACCGTCGCGCCGCTCGGCGAGGAAATCCGCACCGTCGTGCTCACCCTGCCGCGCGCCGACTTGAAAAAGGAAATCCCGCTGCGCTTCCGCGTGCTGTCGAGCGACGGCACAAGCATCGAGAAAACAGCCACATTCCTCGGCCCCATCATCCCATGAAAAACCGCCCTTGGATCTGGCTCATCATCGCCAACGTCATCTTCATCTCCGGCATGATCACGCTCGTCGTGATCGCCGTGCGCAACAAGCAGCCGGATGTACTCACCACGCATGGACACTGAAATCGCCACGTCCATTGAAAACGAAGTTGGAGCCTGCCATGAATTTTGAATGTGACGATGCCTTGAGGGCCAAAGGCCCTGGACAAGCCAGCCCAGGGCAAGCGAGGAACGAGCGCCGCCCTGGGTATTGCGTGAAACAAGGACCGAGCCCTGAAGGGGCGGCACCATTGTTGTCGCGCCCCTTGAGGGCTTTGATTTTTCTTGGGTCGATTACCCAGGGCGTTGCCCTGGGCTGGCATGTGGCTGGCCTTTGGCCCTCGTTGACGGATGGGCAACGACAACGTTGGCAACTTCATCTGTTTCATCGGAATCGGAGACACTGAAGAATGATGACGAACGATTCCTCCATCATCACACCCCTCGCCGCCCTCGTCGCGGGTCTCGCGACGAGCGTGCACTGCACCGCGATGTGCGGCCCGCTCGCTTGCGCGATGCGCGTGCGTCCGTCCGAGTATCACGCGACGCGTTTCATTTCCTACACGCTCGCCGGTGCGCTGTGCGGCACGCTGGGGCAGGCGGTCGCCGGAATTTTGCAGGGCAGCACCGCGCGCATCGTGCCCTGGGTTTTCGTCGCGGTGCTCGTGATGCTCGGCTTCGGCTTGGAGAAGAAAATCCCGCAGCCGCGCTTCATCGCCAACCTTCTCCTCCGCGCGCGTCTGAACCGCACGCTCGGCTGGCTCACGCCGCTGCTGCCGTGCGGACCGCTCTGGCTCATGCTCGGCGCGGCTGCGCTCACCGGCTCGTGGACGGGCGGCGCGCTGCACATGGCGGCCTTCGCGCTCGGCACGATTCCACTCCCGCTGCTGCTGCACATGCAGGCGCAGCGCACGCAGCGAAAACTTTCGCCACGCGCCGCGCGCTGGATGCAGCAGGCGCTCGCATTCGGCTCCGCCGGCATCCTCGTCTGGCGCGCAACGCTTCCGCTCCATGCGTGCTGCCATTGATCAACACGTCTGCATCCACTGCGGCACGCCGTTCCGACCGGCGGCGCACCGCCCGGATTTCTGCTGCGCCGGCTGCCAGTTTGTCCACGACCTGATCGCGAAGAACGGCCTCGGCCAGTTCTACGATTTGCAGGAAGGCGGCGTGCCGCCCGTGCAGTCGCTCGTCTTTCAAAAGCGCGACTATGCGTGGCTGGAGGATCTCGCGCGCGTCTCCAACGGCACGCTCACGCTCGATGTGCAGGGGCTCTCGTGCATCGGTTGCGCGTGGCTCATCGAAAAACTCTTCACGCGCAAACCCGGCGCGCTGGTGATCCACGTGGATCCCACGCTCGGCCAGCTCGCGCTCCGCTGGCAGCCGGGCGTGTTCGATGCCGTCGCATTCGCGCGCGAATTGCAGACCTTCGGCTACCTCGTCGGGCCGCCGGGAAAATCCGCGGCACCCGCCAGCCGCGCGCTGAATCTCCGCCTCGGCCTCTGCGCTGCGCTGGCGATGAACACGATGCTCTTCACTCTGCCGCGCTACCTCGGCATGGAGGAGGGCTTCGAGTTCGCGCAGCTTTTCCAAAGGCTCACGCTCATCCTCGGCACACTCAGTTTTCTCATCGGCGGCAGCTATTTTTTCATCCGCTCGTGGCACAGCCTGCGACAGCGCGTGTTGCACATTGATCTCCCGATCTCACTCGGCCTCGCCGCCGCGTATGCGGGCTCCGTCTTCGCGTGGATGCGCGGCGCACACGGCTTCGTGTATTTCGATTTCGTCTCCACGTTCACCTTCCTCATGCTCGCGGGCCGCTGGCTCCAGCAAAAGGCCGTCGAGCGCAACCGCCACCAGCTCCTCGCCGCGCAAAGCGAACCGCCGCCCGTGCGCCTCGTCGGAAGACAGGCTTCCAGCCTGTCACGGCCATCGGGCGTCCTGCCTGATGGTTCTGAAGACGACAGGCCAGAGGCCCGTCTGCCGGGACAGGCTGGAAGCCTGTCTTCCGAGCGAGTCCCCGTCGCGCGCATTGCTGTCGGCGATGTCTTCGCCGTCGATCCGGGACAAGTCGTGCCGGTCCTCTCGCGGCTGTGTTCCGAGGGCGAGACGCTCGGCATGCAGTGCATCAGCGGTGACAGCGAAGCGTCCAGCGCGCGGCGCGGACGCCTCGTTCCCGCAGGCGCGATGAACTGCGGGCAAGCCGCCATCGAACTCGAAGCCCGCGAGCCGTGGGCCGATTCGCTGCTCGCAAAGCTCCTCCGCATCACGCCCGCCGGCACCGCGCGCGACGCCACGCTGGAGCGTTTCCTGCGCGGCTACATCGGCGTCGTGCTTTCGCTCGCAGTCACGGGCTTCTGCGCGTGGTGGGCGTTCACCGGCGCGCTGCTGCCTGCGCTGCAGGTGCTCATCTCGGTGCTCGTCGTCTCGTGCCCGTGCGCGAGCGGCGTCGCGCTCCCGCTGTGCCGCGATCTCGCCACGTCGCGGATGCGCAAGCTCGGCATCTTCATCCGCGACGGCGAACTGTGGGCGAAGCTCGATCACGTCCGCAAAATCATCTTCGACAAGACCGGCACGCTCACGCTCGAAGCCATGTCGCTGCTGAATCCCGATTCGCTGCGCCACCTCCACAGCGACGAGAGCGCCGTGCTTCTCGCGATGGTGAATGACAGCCTGCATCCCGTCGCCGGCTGCCTGCGCGAACAGCTCCTCGCCGACCGCGTCGAGCCCGTGCCTGCATCCGCGATTCACGAGGCGATCGGCCTCGGATTGGAAATGGAGCACGGCGGCGCGACATGGCGGCTCGGAAGACCCGAGTGGGCCGTAGTGGGGACAATCCTGTCCGCTGAATCTGCGCGTGAACAAGGACAGAGCCAGCGCACAGGATTGTCCGCGTCACGGGCCGACTGCATCTTCACCCGCGACGGCGAGCCGCTTGCCGCATTCCGCTTCGGCGAGACGGCGCGCGACGACGCCCGCGAGGAAATCGCCGCGTTGCGCGGGCGCGGCTGCGAAGTCTTCATCCTCAGCGGAGATCGCCGTGGGAAGGTGGATTCGATGGCCGACCGACTCCACCTCCCGCGCGAGCAGTGCCTCGGCGAACTTTCACCCGACGAAAAGGCCGCGCGCGTCCGCACGCTCGACGCCCGCGACACGCTCTACCTCGGCGACGGCGCGAATGACTCGCTCGCATTCGATGCCGCATGGATCAGCGGCACGCCCGCGATCGATCGCGGCCTGCTGGAGCAAAAGGCCGGCTTCTATTTCCTCGGACGCGGACTTAACGGCGTGCGCGCGTTACTCGACACCGCTGCGCTCCGCCGCCGCACCGCACGCGCTGTCGTCGCTTTTGCCATCGCCTACAACGCCGTCGCCGTCGCGCTGTGCCTCGCCGGGTTCATGAGCCCGTTGCTCGCGGCGATCCTCATGCCCGCGAGTTCGCTCGTCTCGCTTGCGATTGTCTTTGCGGGATTTTCCGCGCGCCGCCTCGAATGAAGATTGGACTCGCGCGCGGGAGTCCCTTTCCTTCGCCGCGTGCCTGAGACTCTCGAAAGCATCGCGCTCTCCATCGTCCGCCGCCTGCGCGAGGCGGGCTTCATCGCGCTGTATGCGGGCGGCTGTGTGCGCGATCAGCTTCTCGGCCACACGCCTCACGACTACGACATCGCGACCGATGCGCGGCCCGAGCAGGCGCGCAATCTTTTCCCGCACACGTATGCCGTCGGCGCGCACTTCGGCGTCATCGTGGTGCATGAGGGCGGGCACGATTTCCAAGTGGCGACGTTCCGCAGCGACCTCGCGTATGTGGACGGACGCAGGCCGGAGGGCGTGACCTTCAGCACGCCACAGCTCGATGCGGAGCGGCGCGACTTCACGATGAACGGGCTGTTTTTCGACCCGATCAAAAACGAGATCCTCGATTACGTGGACGGGCAGCGCGACATCGCCGCGCGCATCGTGCGGGCCATCGGCGATCCCGTCGCGCGCTTCCGCGAAGACCGGCTGC
Organism: Verrucomicrobiota bacterium; assembly: GCA_014189875.1. Taxonomy (GTDB): domain Bacteria; phylum Verrucomicrobiota; class Verrucomicrobiia; order Chthoniobacterales; family Chthoniobacteraceae; genus SXWH01. The sequence continues at coordinate 11,782 of BJFP01000050.1, forward strand.
GGCTGCTGCGCGCGGTGCGGTTCACGGCGGTGCTTGGATTTGAAATCGAGCCCGCGACGTGGGCCGCGGTGAAGGAGCACGCGGCGGAAATCCACGACGTGAGCGCCGAGCGCATCCGCGAGGAGCTGGTGAAGATTTTCGTCCACCGCAGGCGCGTGCATGGCTTCGATCTGCTCGTCGAGAGCGGGCTCATGCACGAGGTGCTGCCGGAGATCACTGCGCTGAAGGGCTGCGAACAGCCGCCGCAATTTCACCCCGAGGGCGATGTGTTCGTCCACACTCGCGCGATGCTCGGACTGCTGCCGGAGCAGGTGAGCGTGCCGCTCGTGTTCAGCGTGCTCTTTCACGACATCGGCAAGCCCGGCACCTTCGCTGTGGATGAAACGGGGCGCATCCGTTTCAACGGTCACGACAAGCTCGGCGCGGAGATGACCGAGGCGATCATGACGCGCTTGCGCTTCAGCCGCGCGGAGATCGAGGCGACGGTGATGGCCGTCGCAAATCACATGGTCTTCAAGGACGTGCAGGGGATGCGCGTCGCGAAACTGAAGCGCTTCATGGCGCGCCCCGGCTTTGACGACGAGATGGAGCTGCACCGCGTGGACTGCGTGAGCAGCCACGGCATGGTGGACAACTACGACTTCGTACAGCGCAAGCGTGAGGAGTTCGCCTCGGAGCCGCTCATTCCGCCGCCGCTGATCACCGGCGAGGATTTGAAAAAACTCGGCATGAAGCCGGGGCCGAAGTTTAAGGAAATCCTCGACGCCGTCTCCACACGCCAGCTCGAAGGCACGCTGCGCACGAGCGAGGAAGCGCTGGCATGGGTGCGGAGCGAGGGGATGTGAGACGTGATGATCAATCGGCGCGCGCAGGTGATGACGGCGCGGGATTCCAACCCGCCGTGCCCGCACCTCTCGCGCTGCGCTTGCTTCCGCGCACCGTTTCCTTTTAAGCACCCGCAGCGTTTCGGATTACCCCTCTGCGACTCTCAACCCTCACCTCTCAACCTCCAATGCCGCTCCCATCGCTCTCCCGCCGTCATTTCATCAAGACCTCCGCGCTCGCCGCGTCGGCGCTCGGCTTTCCGTTCATCGCGCGCTCGCAGTCGCCGAACAGCGAAATCCGCGTCGGCATAATTGGCTTCAATGGCCGCGGCCAGTCGCACATTAGCGACCTGCTGAAGATCAACGGCGTGAAGATCACCGGGCTGTGCGATGTGGACGCGGCGGTGCTCGGCAAGGCGAAGGATTCGCTCTCGAAAACAGGGCAGACGATCAGCACTTTTACCGATGCGAGGAAGATGCTCGACTCGAAGGAAATTGACGCCATCTCGACGGCGACGCCGAACCACTGGCACTCGCTCATCGGCATCTGGGCATGCCAAGCAGGGAAGGATGCGTATGTGGAAAAGCCCGTCTCGCACAACGTCCGCGAAGGTCGTGTGCTCACGGAGGCGGCGCGAAAATACGGGCGCATCGTGCAGTGCGGCACGCAGAGCCGTTCGAGCGTCGGCCTCCAGCAGGCGGTGAAATGGGGGCAGGCGGGAAATCTCGGCAAGCTGCTGTGGGCGCGCGGCACGTGCTACAAGCGCCGCCCGAGCATCGGCAAGGTGGACGCCCCCACGCCGTGGCCCGCGGGCATTGATCAGGATTTGTGGTTTGGCCCCGCCCAGGTGAAGCCGCTCATGCGCAAGAAGCTCCACTACGACTGGCACTGGGTGTGGGACACGGGCAACGGCGACCTCGGCAACCAGGGCATCCACCAGATGGACATCGCGCGCTGGTTCATGGGAGAGCAGGCGCTCTCGCCGAAAATCTGGAGCGTCGGCGGACGCCTCGGCTACATTGATGACGGCGAGACCCCGAACACGATGTTCGCCATCCATGAGTATGAAAAGACGCAGCTCATTTTTGAAGTGCGCGGCCTGCCGTCGAAGCCAGCCACCGGCGGCGAAAAGGAGAGCATGGACACGTATCGCGGCAACAACGGCGTCGGCGTGTACGTGCAATACGAAGGCGGCCACATCGAAGTGCCGAGCTACACCGGCTGTGGCGCGTTCGACAAGGACGGCAAGATCGTGAAGCGCTTCGGCAATTTCAAAGGCCCGAAGGACACGCCCGACAGCGCGAAACCCGACACCAGCGAACACGACGACAGCCATCACCTCAACTGGAGCAAGGCCATCCGCAGCCGCAAGCCCGGCGAACTCAACGCCGAGATCCTCGACGGCCACCTCAGCAGCGCGCTCTGCCACACGGCAAACATCTCTTACCTCCTCGGCAAGAAACAGGAGCCCGGCGCAATCCTCGAAAAGGTGAAGGCCAACAAGGAAGCTGCCGACAGTTACGAGCGCATGGTCGAGCACCTCGCGAAGAACGGCGTGGACATCGCGAAGGATCACCTGACGGTCGGCGAATTTCTGACGATGGATCCGAAGACGGAGAAATTCATCGGCAACGCCGCCGCCGACAAGCTCCTCACGCGCGAATACCGCAAGCCTTACGTCGTCCCCGACGTGGCCTAGCAAAGTTCCGGGCAGCATCGGGAAAAGGGTTGGCAAACGGGCTCCTCTTGAGCCCGCTCGCGCCATATCTTCGGCCATATTTGTGTGGCGAAGTTCTGGAAACGTGATAATTTCAAGAACGCTGTTCAATGTGATCAGCGCATTCTAACAACCCAAAAAATCCCAATGAAAACCATTCTAGTATCCTTCCTCGCCTTGGTTGCCGCTGGCGGCGCCTTCGCCGGCGAGAGAGTCGTCGCCACAGACCGGACTGCCCGGTATTCCGAGGGCAAATGCGACCGCACGAGAAAGACGAGGAATGCCGGGACTCCCGGAGCGTACTATCGCTCCAATTTCTTCCACAACGCCGTCATGCTCATCAATGATACGCCGGATTACATGACCTTCTTTGTCTATTCGGGCGATGTGTGCGGACCGAATGACATCAATGGCTTTATCCGGCGTGGAGCACACGTGTACCCGACGTTAGTGCCGCCTTACGGGCGGAGTTTCACCGACGAGCGGGCGCACCATTATTGGGTCGGTTCGAAGCGGGGCAAATGGGCCATTGATCTTACGAGAAACTGCGTGACTCCCCTTGACTGATGAACCGGGTTCCCGGTCTCGCGATTTGCGGGCGGCTTTCTGCACTCCGAACTCCGTCGCCAACGCTCCGCTGCCGTAGAAATTTGCGCGCAAATGGAGGGCGCGTGATTTAGAGCGATTCAATTAATGGCATAGCCTCCCTCGGACTTCCGGATTCCTGCGGAATTGCCCTCCGGGCCATTGGTCTGCGTCGATATTACGCAATCACGCGGCTACACAAGTTATTGAACTGCTCTAGCAGCAGCGGTGTCGCGAAGAACACCGTGCAGACGTGGGCGTGAGGCAGTCTGGCAGTTGCCAACGGCGATGATCTCGCCGGGAAAACAGGTGAGGAAGTCGAACGGGGATGACCTCGCAACTCAGGGCACCGCCGCGCATTTCACCATGGATGTGAACCGTGAATCCAAGCCGCCGCCTTCGTGCTTCCCGCACGGCACGCGCTCTGTCATTTTCCCGCGCAATGCTCGCAAAAGTTTTTTCCGCAGCGGTCTTCGGAGTGGAAGCCTACGATCTGGAAGTCGAAGTCAGCGATGACGGCGGGCAGAAGGATGCCATCGTCATCGTCGGCCTGCCAGATGCCGCCGTACGCGAGGCACGCGACCGCGTGAAGACCGCGATTTCCAACAGCGGCTTCCGCTGGCCGGGCGGCCACGTGACCGTGAACCTCGCTCCCGCCGACGTGAAAAAAGAGGGCCCGAGCTTCGATCTCCCCATCGCACTCGCCATGATCGCCTGCGCGCAGGACGTGAAGCTCGATCACGCCGACGACTTTTGCTTCGTCGGCGAACTCGCGCTCGACGGCGCGGTGCGTCCCGTGCGCGGCGTGCTCTCGGTCGCCATCGAGGCCCGCCGCGTCGGGCGCAAGAAGCTCGTCGTGCCGGTCCAAAATGCGCGCGAGGCCGCGATGGTCGCGGGCATTGACGTGTATGGCGTGCGCAATCTCCGCGAGGCATTCACCCTCCTCACCGGCGAAAATCCGCTCGCACCGCTGCGCGAGGATCTCGCCGCATTCTTCGCCAGCCACAGCGACTACGACGTGGATTTCGCCGACGTGCGCGGGCAGAACCATGTGAAGCGCGCCATCGAAATCGCCGCCGCCGGCGGACACGGCCTGCTGCTCATCGGCCCTCCCGGCTCGGGCAAGAGCATGCTCAGCAAGCGCGTGCCGAGCATCCTCCCGCCGATGACGATGGAGGAAGCCATCGAGACCACAAAAATCCACAGCATCTGTGGCCTGCTGCTCGACAAGTCATTCGTCGCCACGCGCCCATTCCGCGCGCCGCATCACACGGTCTCCGATGCCGGCCTCCTCGGCGGAGGGATGAACCCCTCGCCCGGCGAAATCAGCATTGCACACCACGGCGTCCTCTTTCTCGACGAGCTGCCCGAATTCAAACGCAGCACGCTCGAAGTGCTGCGACAGCCGATGGAGGACGGCCGCGTCACCGTCTCGCGAGCCGCGGGCACGATGACTTTCCCCGCCGAGTTCATGCTCGTCGCGGCGATGAACCCCTGCCCTTGCGGCTTTCACGGCGACCCAAAACGCCAGTGCCGCTGCACGCCGCAGCAGGTGGAAAAATATCGCGAGCGCATCTCCGGCCCGCTGCTTGATCGAATCGATCTCCACGTCGAAGCCCCCGCCGTCGCATTCGACGAACTCCGCAGCACCGAACGCGCCGAGCCCAGCGCCGCCATCCGCGAACGCGTCGTGCGCGTGCGCGAAAAACAGCGCGTGCGTTTCGGCGCAGGCAGCAAGGTACGCATCAACTGCCGGATGAGCTCGCAGCAGGTGCGAAAATTCTGCGCCCTCACCACCGACGCCGAGAACCTCCTGCGCATGGCGATGGAAAATCTGAACCTCTCCGCCCGCGCCCATGACCGCATCCTGAAAACCGCGCGCACCATCGCCGACCTCGCGGACAGCGAAGACATCGCGCCCGACCACATCGCCGAAGCGATCCAATACCGCACGCTTGACCGGAAGCTGTGGCGTTAATTGGAATGCGTTTTTTCGACAGATTTTTCGACAGACAACCGATCACCATACTGCAGGAAATTGCTTCCGCGCCCGCCGCATCGGAAACGGTCAGAACGCGGACGGGCGTCGGGGAGTGAGGGGGTCTGGTCAACAGGATGCGAGAATCCCTGACGTGCTCGATGCTGATCGCCATGTCCCCGAAGATTGTCCGCAGCTTGATGGGCGCAAGGCTGACGACGCCCTTGAGCTTGTCGCCGTTGCACAGGTCGATGGACGCCGTTTCGCGGTTCTCGTCAACCTTGATGGCAAGGACCTGTTTCAGAGGGACGTCCATCTTGGCATATGACGTCTGTATGGGCACCGATTCGATGGTTGGAACGCCGATAGTGCGCGAACCATCAATCAGATTGAGTTCAAGCCGAAGTTCTTTGGGGCTTGATTTGTATTGTCCTGCCCAGCCCACGCGCTTCCGCTCAAGCCCAGTGCCACAAGGAATGCTATTCCGGTCTCGGCCTTCAATGTTCTTGTCTCCTTTTGAATCCGAACGGCAGAACTGAGGCGCGAGCTTTCGCCAGTCGCCTCGGGTGAATTGTTGGCCTCTGCGTCTCCTTGTGCTGGCTCACACCAGTCGGCCAAGCTTACTCATCATTTCGGTCGCTGAAGTCGGTCTTTGCGAACTTCCATATCTTGAGGTTGTCGTAAACGATGCGGCCGGAGGTCACGCCCTGGTGGCAAAGCAGACCGAAGCGGCCATTGGTGGGTACGGTGAGCGTTTTGCCGGTGCCTCCGCCCCAGTAGCCGGAATTCAGGCGGCCATCCACGAATACGGCGGCCTTGCGCGTACCGTCGGCAACTCCGGGTATGCCGCCACCGAATTCTTTGGACACGGGATAGGGCAACCCAAACACCATGAACCCTGTGCCCAATACCAACATCCACACATCACACGAATCCCTTCCGGCCCCGCCTGCGGCGGCGCAGGGAGGG
>BJFP01000051.1 GCA_014189875.1 Verrucomicrobiota bacterium
GTCCATCGTTTTGCAAAACATACATCACATCGCGCGGCGTGCAATCCGCGCGGTGGATTTTGACGGTGCGAAAGCGGGGATTTTAACGCAGAGACGCAGAGTTGATTGGAGCGTTGCGCTGAGGAAGATTTGAAAACATCCCTCTGTGAAACTCACCTTTTCCCTCTGCGGCTCTGCGTCAAAATCCGGCCTTCGGTACACTCTCTGAGACAAACGTGCGCGCCGACGCGCTCGGCGCTGAGGTAAGAAGGAGCCAGCACCGCGCAACCGCGACTTGGCAACTCAAACACGAACCCCTACGCATCCCGCCCGTGAAACACACCGCCCCGATCCTCGCACTTCTCGCAATCACCTTCACCGCGCGTGCCGCCGACGAATGGCCGCAGTTCCGCGGGCCGACGGGGCAGGGGATCTCGGATGCGAAGAATGTGCCGACCGAGTGGAGCGGCACGGAGCATGTCGCTTGGACGACGGAGATTCCCGGCAAGGGCTGGTCCTCACCCGTGCTCTCGAAGGGCAGGCTCTACCTGACCACTGCCATCGGTGAGAAAGGCAGTGAGGTGTCACTCCGCGCGCTGTGCCTCGACGCGAAGGATGGGCGCATTCTCTGGGATACCGAGATTTTCAAGCCGGAGGCCACCTTGTCATCCGTGATGCACAAGAAGAATTCGCTCGCGAGCCCGTCGCCGATCGTCACTGCGGACCGGCTCTACGTCCACTTCGGCCACATGGGCACGGCGGCGCTCGACCTCGCCGGGAAGATCGTGTGGAAGCAGGATACCGAGGCAGCTTACACGCCTCAGCACGGTGCCGGCGCCTCGCCCGCGCTCATCGGCGATGCGCTCGTGTTCAGTTGCGACGGCGTCAGTGATCCATTCGTCGCCGCGCTCGACGCCGCGACCGGAAAGCTGCGCTGGAAGACGCCGCGCAATTCGCCCGCAAAAAACCAGTTTTCATTTTCCACGCCGCTGCCGATCACCGTCGGAGGTGCAACGCAGATTGTCCTCCCCGGCAGCGGACTGGTCGGCGGCTACGATCCGAAGGACGGTCATGAAATCTGGCGCTCGACTTACGGCGACGGCTACTCGGTCGTGCCGCGGCCGGTATTCGCGCATGGCCTGCTCTACGTCAGTTCCAGCTTCAACAAACCCGTGCTCTACGCCGTGAAGCCCGATGGCGCGAAGGGCGACGTGACCGGGACGAATGTCGCGTGGACAAGCAGCAAGGCCGTGCCTCACAGCGCCTCGATGCTCGTGCTCGGCGATGAACTCTACTTCGTCTCCGACGCCGGCATCGCGACGTGCGCCGATGCGAAGACGGGCGAAGTCCACTGGAGCGAACGGCTCGGCGGCGGCTTCTCCGCCTCGCCGGTCGCAGCCGAAGGGCGCGTGTATTTTCAAAATGAGACCGGCTCGACATTTGTGCTGAAGGCCGGGAAGACCTTCGAGCAGATCGCGAAAAACGACATCGGCGACGCGACGCTCGCCTCGATCGCCGTGGCCGATGGGACGATCTACCTGCGCTCTGAGAAGGCGCTGCGAAAAATCACGCGGTGAATTTTTCGGTAGCCGCGCTTGTAAAAGCGCGGGCTGATCTTCCCCGGTGAAAGCAATTCGTGCCCGCGCTCTCACGAGCGCGGCTACGGCGTTAGCGCCACTCGTGTTTCGGATATTTTCGCGAGAGTTCCTGCTTCAGCTTCGGGTAGCTCTCCTTCCAGAAATTCGAGAGGCTCGTGGTGATCTGCACCGGGCGCTGGTTCGGTGCGAGGATCTGGATCACGAGCGAGATTTTTCCGCCCGCGATGCGGATGTCGCCGTCCACGCCGTAGAGATCCTGGATGCGCGCTGCGAGCGTCGGCGGTGCGTTGTCGGCATAGGTGATTTTTGCGCGGCGTCCGCCGGGCAGCTCGAAACGCTCGGGGGCCATGCGGTCGAGCAGATCGAGCTGTGCGGATGAGAGCCACGACTTCACGACGGGCCACACGTCGCGATCCTTGATCTCGCGGTAGCTCATTGCGCCGAGGCAGAGCTGTTCGATGAGCGTGCGGCGGTCGGCCTGCGTGAGCGGCGGCAGCTCGTATTCCGGGCACCATTCGGCGAGGCACTTTAGCCGGACGATCCATTGCTCGATGTCGAAGTTCCATTTGTCGAGCGGGCAGCGTCCCGCGACGACCTCGGCGGCGAGAAGTGCGGCGGCCTGCTCGCGCGGCACGTCGTCGCTGCGCTCGGCGCGGATTTCGAGATCGCGAAAACGCGTGACCTTGCGCGACATCACGCGTCGCTGTGTGGTGTCGTAAAAATACTCGGTCTGCTGGCTGAAAGCCGCGGGGAAAATTTCCTTCAGCCATTCCTCCTTCACGGCGGTCGCGAGGGTGAGCAGCGTCTGCACGTCGTCACGGCTGTCCACTTCGCGCACCTCGCTCACGACGAGCAGCGGGGCATCCTGCACGACGCTCTCGCGGGCGAGTACGCCGCGGCGTCCGTGGACGAGCTGCACGCGCAGTGTCCCGCGATCGAGCCGGATGCCGACGAGATCGGGGAAGCCTGCGAGGATGCAGCGGGCGGTGTTCTCGGGGCTCGGGTCGCGCGGTTCGGTGGAGAGGCCTTCGTCGCGCGCGATGCCGAGGAACTGCTGTGACAGTGCGAGCGCCTCGCGCGCGGCGATGCCGTTGATTCCGAGCGGGCGCAGCTTCTGCGGATTGAAGTTTGCATTCTCCGCGAAGCGCAGCGCGCGCAGCATCACGAAGAAGTCGCTGCTCCCGTCGCCGCCGAGCAAGTCTTCGCGGTCGTCCTGCTGTTGCTTGCCCTGGCTGCGGTGGAGGATCGGCTTCCCCTGCGTGAGCGCGGCGACCTGGCAGATCGCGGGCACGCAGCCGCGCTCGTGCGCGGCGAGCAGCATCCGCGCGTACCGCGGGTGCGCGGGGAATGCGAGCATCCGCCGGCCAAGCCCGGTGATCTGGCCGGAGGAATCGGTCGCGCCGAGATCGAGCAGCAGTGTCTCCGCGCGTTCGAGCGACTTCGCCTCGGGCGCTTCGAGCCAGCGGAAATTTGCAACGTCGTTCACGCCGCCAGCCTTTAGTGTGAGCACGACTTCGGCGAGATCGAGCCGCTTCACCTCGGGCAGTTCCTGCGAGGGACGGTCTGCGTGCTCGCGATCGGTCCACAGCCGCAGGCACACGCCCGGTGCAGTGCGGCCCGCGCGGCCTGCGCGCTGCTCGGCGCTTGCGCGGCTGATGCGCTCGACGAGCAACGTGTTGATGCCGCGGTGCGGATCGAACCGCGCGATGCGTGCGAGGCCGCTGTCAATGACGACACGCACGCCGTCAATCGTCAGCGAAGTCTCCGCGACGTTTGTGCTCACGATCACCTTGCGCTGATCGTAGCGCGCGACGGCGGCGTCCTGCTCGTTCGCGGGGAGTTCGCCGTGCAGCGGCAGGACGATAAAATTTTTCCCCACCGCCGACGCACGTACTGCGGAAATCGTACGCGAAATTTCATACGCGCCGGGCATGAAGATGAGCACGTCGCCGCTCGTGCGCGGCGCGAGATTTTCGAGTTCGTTTGCGGCGGCGTCCCAGATCGGGAAATCATTGGCACGGATCGAGCGATCCAGATATTCCGTCTCGACCGGAAACGTGCGCCCCGCGCTCGTGAGCGTGCGGCAGGGCGCGAGATATTTTTCCAGCACGCCGGTCTCCAGCGTCGCGGACATCACGACGAGCTTCAGGTCGGGCCGCTGCTTCTCCTGCAAGGTCAGCGCGCCGGCGAGCGTGATGTCGCCGTAGAGATGCCGCTCGTGGAATTCGTCGAAGAGGATCGCCGACACGCCTCGCAGCGTTGGGTCGTTCAGCATCCGCCGCAGCAGCACGCCCTCGGTGACGAACAAAATCCGTGTGCGATCCGATGCGACGCGATTGAGGCGGATCTGGTAGCCCACTTCATCGCCGAGCCGCTGGCCGCGCTCGCTGGCGACGCGCGCCGCAAGCATCCGGGTCGCGAGACGGCGCGGCTGGAGGACGATGATCTGGCCGTTCCCCGCAAGTCCGCGGTCGAGCAGAATCTGCGGGATCTGCGTGGACTTTCCCGAGCCGGTCGGTGCCTGGAGGATCAGCCGGTTGCCGGCGTTGAGCGTGTCAACAACGGCGGATTCGAGTTCGTAGATTGGCAGGTCGGCTTTCGGCACGGGCGCGCTCTACACGCTGGGTGCGGGTGTGCAAAGGGAACTCCGTCGCACAGAGCTGGGTGGACGCTCCTTTTTGAACAGCGCTAGAATCGCACGTCGGCCTGCGCCGGGGCGGCAGGCAAACGGTCGGTGGCGCGCGAGATCTCGTCCACAGTGGGGAAGCGTCCGGCGCCGGAGATGAAGCGCACCAGCAGGCTGACCGTGAAGACGAATGCCACGAGCGCGAGAATCTTCAGTCCGATGACGAGCGGGCTGCGGCTGTTCACGCGGTTGCAGCGCCGACAGATCAGCGTGCTCTTCGCAAACTCCTCCGTGCATTGTCCGCACTGGATGAAACCTTTGCGGAGATTTTCTTGTGCGTGCGATGAAGTGGCGGAGGGCATGCTGGGCAACGTGACAACTTTTGGCGGCGTCCGCACCACTGAATTTGCTGTAATCTGCTCGACACCATTGGCGCGGTGCCGCACACGCCGCACCGTGCCGGAAGATCGCGAGATTCACTATACCTGCCAGCGCTGCACGAACTGCTGCCGCTGGCCCGGAGTCGTGCGCGTGGGGACGGAGGAGGTCGCGGCGATTGCGGCGCATGTGGGGATGGGCGAGGAGGATTTCATCGCGCTGCACACGCGGCTGCGACCGGACCGGCGGGGGCTTTCGCTTTTGGAAATGGCGGACGGCTCGTGCGAGTGGCTGGATGGCCGCGACTGCCGGCTGCAGTCGGTCAAGCCTGCGCAGTGCCGCGCGTTTCCGAACTCGTGGAATTTTCCCGGCTGGCGGGAGAAGTGCGAGGCAGTGCCGTCGCTCGTGTGAGCCCGTCTCCGAGGAACAGGCCGACAATCGGAGATGTGGGCATGGAGGGTTTGACAAACACCAGGTGCCGAACAACGGCCCTGGCCGTGCGAGATTGCGAGACCTCGCCGACCTCGCCCGCATCGTCCCGGACTCACCCGATGATGTCGCCCACGACTTTTCCGAAGACATCCGTGAGCCGGTAGTCGCGGCCTTCGTGGCGGTGGATGAGCTTCGTGTGATCCACTCCGAGCAGGTGCAGCAGGGTCGCGTGGAAATCGTGAACGCTCACCGGATCGCGCGCGATGTTGTAGCCGAAGTCGTCGGTCTCGCCGTGGATGTGCCCGGCCTTGAAGCCACCGCCCGCGGCCCAGATCGTGAAGCACCGCGGGTGATGATCGCGGCCGAAGCTCGCGGCCTTGATCTCGCCCTGGCTGTAGCTCGTGCGTCCGAATTCACCGCCCCAGATCACGATCGTGTCATCGAGCAGCCCACGCTGCTTGAGATCCTGCACGAGCGCCGCCGCGCTCTGGTCCACTTCCTTTGCCCTCCCCGGCAATGCTCCGGGCAGGCCGTTGTGGTGATCCCAGTCGCGGTGATTGAGCTGGATGAAACGCGCGCCGCGCTCGGCGAGCCTGCGCGCGACGATGCAGTTTGCCGCGAAGTTCGGCGTGCCCCTTTTCGCGCCGTAAAGATCAAACGTGGAATCCGGTTCTTTCGACAGGTCCATGAGTTCCGGCACGCTCGCCTGCATGCGGAACGCCAGCTCGTAGTTTTCGATCTGCGCGGCGATGGCGGGATCGCCGAGTGCGCCGAGTTGCACGCGGTTGAGTTCGTTCATTGCATCAATCGTGTCGCGTCGCGCACCGGTGCTGAGGCCCGGCGGATTCGAGAGGTAGAGCACGGCGTCGCCGGCACCACGGAAGGTGACCGCACCGTGCTGGGCGGGCAGGAAGCCGCTGCCCCAGTATCGCGATTGCAGCGGCTGCCCGCCTCGGCCGCTCTGCATGCAGATATACGCGGGCAGGTCCGCATTTTCGCTGCCGAGTCCGTAGCTGGCCCACGCGCCCATCGTGGGCCTGCCGGGCTGCTGGTGGCCGGTGCCGAAAAATGTGACGGCAGGATCGTGGTTGATCGCCTCGGTGAACATCGAGCGGATGAATGTCGCGTCGTCGGCGATGCCCGCGATATTCGGCATGAGTTCGCTCACGTCCATTCCGCTGCGGCCATGCTTCGCAAATTTGTACGGCGAGCCGACGCAGAATAAATTTTTCTGTCCGCTCGTCATGCCCGTGATGCGCTGGCCTTGCCGCACGGAGTCGGGCAGATCCTTGCCGGTCATCTCGACGAGCTTCGGCTTCGGGTCGAAGAGGTCGAGATGTGACGGCGCGCCCGACATGAAGAGGTAGATCACGCGTTTCGCGCGCGGGGCGTGGTGCAGCCGCCTGAGCACGCCGGGCACGTTTGCGCTGCGTGCGACGTCCGCGGAAAATGCGTCTGTCTTCAGCAGCGATGCGAGCGCGAGCGCGCCGAGGCCGGTGGAGTTCCGCTGCAAAAATGCGCGGCGGGTGATGAGCTTGGGATCAGGTGTGTGCATGGCGGGAGATCAGCGGCTGATGGTTTCGTTCAAGTTGAGGATGATGTTCGCGACGGCGGTCCATGCCGCGAGTTCGTTTCGCTCGATGCCGTTGGGATTCTTGAAATCGCCGACCTTCAGCAGCGCATCGGCTGCGGCCTTGTCGGCGGCAAAGTGTGCGCGCTGCGCCGAGAGCGCACGCTCCAGCACGCCGCGTTCGGCCGGGCTCGGCGTGCGCGCGAGGGCGAGCCGCCATGCGTGGTTCAGGCGCGAGGCATCGTCGCTGCCGCCGTCCTTGATCGCACGCGCGGCGAACGCTCGCGCGGCCTCGACATAGACCGGGTCATTCATCAGCACGAGCGACTGGAGCGGCGTGCTCGTGCGCGGGCGGCCCGCGGTGCAGACCTCTCGGCTCGGTGCGTCGAATGTGAGCAGGCTTGGATACGGCGTGCTGCGGCGGTGGTAGATGTAGAGCGCGCGGCGGTACTGGCCGTCGTCGTGCTGCTGATTCCAGCCGCCGCCCACCTCGTTGATCGACCAGATGCCTGGCGGCTGATACGGACGCACGGGCTTGCCACCGATCGCGGGATTCAGCAGGCCTGAGATCGCGAGCGCGTTGTCGCGGACAAATTCGGCGTCGAGCCGCGTGCGCGGCCCGCGTGCGAGCAGGCGGTTTTCCGTGTCGCGCGCGAGCAGTTCCGCCGATGCCGCTGCGCTCTGGCGGAACGTGCGGCTCATGACGATCTGCTTCAGTGCGCGCTTCACATCCCAGTCGCGCGCGAAGTCCGCGGCCAGCCAGTCGAGCAGCTCGGGATGGCTCGGAAATTCACCCTGCGATCCGAAGTCGTTCACCGTCCGCACAAGCCCGGTGCCGAACAGCATCGCCCAGAAACGGTTCACCGCGACGCGCGCCGTGAGCGGATGCTGCGGCGATGTGATCCACTGCGCGAGATCGAGGCGCGTGAGGCGCGGCTTCGTCTCCGGCAGTTCGTATTTCACCGAGCTATTCAGGAATGCCGGGAACGCCGCGACGACCTTGTCGCCATTTTTGTCGTACGCACCGCGCACCTTCATGAATGTGTCGCGCGGCTTGTCCATTTCGGACATCACCATGACGTTTGGAATCTGCGCATCAATCGCCGCCCGCGCCTTGCGGGCCTCCTCCGCGGCCTGCTTCGCCGGGATGTAATCGGTCGCCCGTGCCTCGCGGAAAAACTTCCGCAGTTCATCCTGCTGCGTCTTCGTGCGTTTGCTTTTCTCGATCGCGAGGATTTCGAGGGTCTTGCTGCTCGCGAGCGATGCGATCTCGCCAGCCCCGAGCACGCGCTGGGTCACGTGGAGATTGTTCAGCGCGCCCGTGAATGGCGATTCGCCGCCGCCGCGCCGCCCGATCACGCACGGCGCGGAGGTCTTGATCGTGCCGGTGAGATTGTCCTTCACGGTCGTCGTCGGGACGGATTTTCCATTCACAAAAAACTTCACGCCCGCGGCCTTGCCCGAGCCGTCGTACGTGAATGCGAAATGCTGGAAGCTGTCCGCCGGCAGATCCGGCTGCGCCCGCACGTGGATGGTTTCCTCGGGCCACTTGTGGATGAGATGCACATTCGCCTTCGCGCCGTGAAACTCGATGTCCCATCCGCGGAAATTCGTGCCGTTCTCCATTTTGCCAATCGGCGCGCCGCCCTTGCCGCCCTTCGGCAATCGGAGCCATGCAGCGACGCTGAACTTGTCGCTCATTTCAAAATCGTAGCGTGCTCCGAGATCGATGTGGCCAGCGCCTTTCAATTCGAGCGCCTTGCCATTCGCGCCGTCCACAAAGTCTGTCCTGCCACTCAGCGCACCTTCGATCGCCTGTCCGTCGTGCGTGCGACCGCTGCCGTCTGCGTTCAGCGGAAAATGATCGAACGGCGCTGCGATCCCGGCGGCCTGTGACTCACCGGACTGCTTCGCTTCCCATTCGATCTGTTCCGCGTCGAGCTTTGCCTCGTGTTCCTTCACGAGCCTGTCGGCAGCAGCGATCTTTGCGTCGAGTTTCCCTATTTCCGCAGTCTGTCCGGGCGATGGCACGGACATTCGCGGCTCGGGATTCAGCGTGCGCGTGCCGTCCTTGCCGCGCTCGGGCACTGCGTTGAAAAACGCGTAGAGCCCGTAGAAGTCCCTCATGGTCACCGGGTCATACTTGTGGTCGTGGCACTGCGCGCAGCCGACGGACATGCCGAGCCACGTCGTGCCGAGCGTGCTCACGCGATCCACGAGGTAGATGTTGAGATACTCGGCTTCAATGATCCCCTCCTCGTCCGACGTCATCACGTTGCGCATGAAGCCGCTCGCGATTTTCTGATCCACTGTCGCGCCCGGCAGCAGATCGCCCGCGAGCTGCTCGATGGTGAAGCGATCGAACGGCTTGTTGTCATTGAACGACTTCACGACCCAGTCGCGCCACAGCCACGTCTGCCGCAGCGAATCATTGTGATAGCCCGCCGTGTCCGAGTGCCGCGCGAGGTCGAGCCACGGCGTCGCCATCCGCTCCCCGAAGTGCGGCGACGCGAGCAGGCGATCCACGAGCGATTCGATTGCGGACTGCGGATCGCGGATCGCGGATTGCAGAAACGCCTCCGCCTCGTCCGGCGTTGGCGGCAGTCCTGTGAGCGCGAGCGTCGCGCGACGCAGCAGCACTTCGCGCGATGCCTCGGGGGAAAAGCCGAGTTTCTCAGTCTTCAATCGCGCACCGACGAACGCATCAATCGCACCATTCTTCGCATCGGTATTCGCCGGCGGCGTCGGAAGAGTCGGCGTCTCGAATGCCCAGTGGCCCTGATATTCCGCACCCTCCGCGATCCAGCGGCGCAGCGTGTCCTTTTGAAATTTCGACAGCGGCTTGTGCAGCTTCGCGGGCGGCATGATGTCATCCTCATCGTCAGTCAGCACGCGGGCGATCAGCGCGCTGCTCCCGGGCTTCCCTGGAACAATCGCCACCTCGCCGGACTTCGCGGGTTTCAGCGCCTCCTCGCGCAGATCGAGCCGCAGCCCGGCCTTGCGCTGCTTTTCATCGTGGCCATGGCAATTGAAACATGTGTCCGAGAGGATGGGGCGGATGTCGCGGTTGAACTGCACGCGATCCGCCGCGCGCAGTGCGGACAGCGAAGCAAGAAGCAGGACGGTGAATGCGGTGAGGGTGCGTGGCATGGAAGAAGGCGGAGAATTAGGAATCGGCTGCGCGTGCGGATGCTTAGGTCCGCTCGCGGACATTGTCAAAACGTCCGGGCTTGCAGCATCACGGGCGTGCAGCCGTGGACGACCGCGATGCCCGCGGC
Organism: Verrucomicrobiota bacterium; assembly: GCA_014189875.1. Lineage (GTDB taxonomy): Bacteria > Verrucomicrobiota > Verrucomicrobiia > Chthoniobacterales > Chthoniobacteraceae > SXWH01. The sequence continues at coordinate 9,862 of BJFP01000051.1, forward strand.
TTTCGCAACTTCTGCGAGTTGCGGATTTTCTGCGTCGGAATTGAACGCAATGCGGTGTGGTGCAGCGCTGATGATGTCGTGGTTCAGCGAAGCCGATCCGCTCATTTCTCACGACGGCGACGCGCGACACGGAGAACTGTGCGGGCGACTGGTACGTTCCTGCCGGTGCCGGATCGCAGCCGTGTGACGGGCGTCGCGCTCGGCGGCAAGGACAAGGACACGCTGCTTGCATTCTGCGGGAACAAAATCTGGAAGCGGAAAGTGCAGCAGCATGCGATGGGAGCCTTCACGCCGTGGACGAAGGTCGGCGGGACGAAATTGGAGCGCACGCGTGCGTTCTGATTCCTTGAGTCTCCGGCCTGTCCGCGCATAGTCTCCCGGCGATGTCGCCCCAGACTTTCCCCCGATCCCGTTTGTGCGGTGGATTGTCGGCAGTCGCGGCGGCGATTCTTTTTGCGCTGAATGTTCCGCTTTCCCACGCTGCGGAAACGGACGATGTGAGGAAGCAACTGCTCTCGGGGAAATATGCCGATGCTGCGGATGTCGCGAGTGCGGCGGAGAAGACGCAGGAGGATGTCGAAGACTGGCCGCTGCTGCGCGCGGAGGCTCTGATGGCAACGGGGAAATATCGCGAGGCGCAGGAGGCGATCAGCAAGGCGCTCGAGCGTTTTCCGTATTCGATGCGGCTGCGGCTCGCGGGCCACGAAGTGTTCCGCGCAAACGGCGATACGGAGCGCGCGCAGAAGGTGAAGGAGGAGATGGACCGCTTTGGCGGTCAGCGTGAATGGGCCTATCGCGAGCCGGCGGATCGCGTGGCGCTGGGCAAGGCGGCGATCCTGCTCGGTGCGGATCCGAAGCGCGTGACGGAGCTGTTTTTCGATCCGGTGAAAAAACTGAGCCCGGATTTTCCCGGCACGTATCTCGCGAACGGCGAACTCGCGCTGGCGAAGCACGACTTCGCGCTCGCATCGAAGAGCTTCGCGGCGGCGGTGAAGAAGTTTCCTGAAAATGCAGAGGCGCACTTCGGCCTCGCGAGGGCATTCGCGCCGAGCGACGACGAGGCGGCGGAGGAGCAGATCGAAAAGGTGCTGGAGCTGAATCCAAGTCACGCCGGTGCGCGCATGCTCATCGCGGATCACGCGATTGATTCGGAGAATTACGCCGAGGCCGGCAAGCAGCTCGCCGAAGTGCTGAAGGTCAATCCGCGCCATGCCGGGGCGCACGCGCTGCGCTCCGTGCTCGCGAATCTCCGCGCGGACACGAAGGGCGCGGATTCCGCGCGCGGCGAGGCACTGAAGCTGTGGCCGACGAATCCCGCGGTGCCGCATCTCATCGGGCGCAAGCTTTCGCAGAAGTATCGTTTCGCCGAGGGTGCGGCGCTTCAGCGCGAGGCGCTGAAATGGGACGCGGCATTTGCCCCCGCGAAGATTCAGCTCGCGCAGGATCTCCTGCGGCTCGGGAAGGATGACGAGGGCTGGCAGCTCGCCGAGGAGGTGCAGAAGGCGGATCCCTACGACGTGGTGGCGTTCAATCTCACGACGCTGCGCGACACCATCGCGCATTTCACCGTGCTGAAGAGCGAACATTTCCAAGTGCGGATGGATCCGCGTGAAGCGGAGGTTTACGGTGCGGATGCGCTCGCGCTGCTGGAACGCGCACACGCGACGCTGACGAAGAAATACGGGATGCCGCCGAGCGAAAAAACGGTCGTGGAGATATTTCCTGATCAGAAGGATTTCGCGATCCGCACATTCGGCCTGCCCGGCGGCGCGGGGTATCTCGGCGTGTGCTTTGGCCGCGTGATCACGGCGAACAGCCCGGCGTCGCGGCCCGGTAATCCGCAGAACTGGCAGGCGGTGCTGTGGCACGAGTTCACGCACGTCATCACGCTCACGCTCACGAAGAACAAGATGCCGCGCTGGCTCAGTGAGGGCATCAGCGTCTTCGAGGAGCGGCAGCAGCGTGCGAGCTGGGGAGAGCACATGAACCCACGCTACCGCGCAATGATCCTCGGTGAGGAACTCACGCTGGTGAGCAAGCTGAGCGGGGCATTTCTGCGCCCGAAGTCCGGCGCGCATCTGCAGTTCGCATACTTCGAGTCGTCGCTCGTTGTGGAGTGGCTGATCAAAAAATGGGGCGTGGAAAAAATGCGTGCGCTGCTCGGGGATCTCGCGCGCGGCGTGGAGATCAATGCCGCGCTCGCCGCGCGCTTTGCGCCGATTGAAAAACTGGACACCGAATTTGCAGCGCACGCGCGCGGCCTCGCAAACGCCACCGGCCCGAAGCTCGACTGGTCGAAGCCCGATCCGCTCACGCTTCGCAGCGAGCCGAAGCTGAAGGAGTGGATCGCGAAGCACCCGGACAATTTCACCGCGCTGACCGAGCAGGCGAAGCAACTGCTTGGCGACAAGCAATGGGAGGCCGCAAAAGCGCCGTTGAAAAAACTGATCGCGCTGTATCCCGACCAGCACGATTCCGGCAGCGCCTACGCGATGCTCTCTCGTGTGCATCGCGAACTCGGCGAGTCCGCCGAGGAGGAGGCAATGCTGAACAAGGTCGCCGAGCTGTGCAGCGACGCGCCCGAGGCGTACGAGCGGCTGATCGCGATAGCGTCCGCGCGCAAGGACTGGCCCAAGGTTCTCGCAAGCGCCGCACTTTATACCGCTGTGAACCCGCTCTCTCCCGCGCCATACCGATCGATTGCCGAGGCGCGTGAAGCCACCGGCGACAAGCCCGGCGCAATCCGCGCATACCGCACGATGCTCCCGCTGAATACGCCCGATCAGCCGGAGATCCGTTTCCGGCTCGCGCGCATTCTCCACGCAAATGGCGATGCCGGTGCGAAGCGCGAGGTGCTGCTCGCGCTGGAAGAAGCCCCGCGTTTCCGTGAGGCTCATGCTCTCCTGCTCGAACTTGACGCAAAGTCACCGAAGCAAAAGGCCGAGCCTCCAAAAATCCGGACACCGAAATGAAAACACGCGGCGCACTGTTCTTCCTCATGCTCGTGCTGTTCGCGGGCCTTGCTTCGGCTCAGCGTCGTGGCCGCCGATATAGCGACGGGCCGATCTATTTCAGCGAAGGAGGAGTCCCCGTGGATGTGCGTGTGGTGAAGACTGCGCGCGAGATCGCCTCGCACAGCACCGGCACTCCCGAGTGGAAGTACACGCCCGGCTTTGATCGCGATGGGTTCACATTCTGCCGCATCATCCGCGACAGTGATCCGAACGGCGCGCCGACTTCCGCGAGCTGGATCACGGATTTCCCCGACAGCGATCTGAATCTCTCCTTCCGCCTCCAGCAGATGACCTCGATGCGCGTGAATCCGAACGGACGCATCCTGCGGCTTACGGATAAGGATCTCTTCGATTACCCATTCATCTACATGGTCGAACCGGGTGCGCTGCTGCTGCAGGACGAGGAAATTCCCATCCTTCGGAAATACTTGCTCAATGGCGGATTCCTGATGGCCGATGATTTCTGGGGCGAGTGGCAGTGGGAATGTTTCGCGGAACAAATGAAGCGCGTCTTTCCTGAGCGTGAATTTTCCGAGCTTCCGATGGAGCATCCTCTCTTCACCTGCGTGTTTCCTTTGAACGTGGAGAAGAACAAACTCCAGGTGCCAAACGAGCGAACGGGCGCGGCGAGCCAGTTCAGTGGCGTGACGTGGGAGCGGCACCCGCAGAAGGATGGCAGCGCCGAGGATTGCACGGAGATGCACGTCCGTGCGCTGCTCGATGACAAGGGCCGCATCATGGTCATCGCCACGCACAACACCGACAACGGCGACGGCTGGGAGCGCGAGGGGGAGAACGACTGGTTCTTCCACGAGTTCTCAGAAAAGCGCGCATTCCCGCTTGGCATCAACATCATCTTCTGGGCGATGACGCACTGAGCCGCCATGAGACTAAGTAGTCAGTGCTCAGTGCTCAGAGGAATGCCGTCTGGCGACACAGGCTTTACTGGGCACTGAGAACTGAGCAGTGAGAACTCAACGCTATTTTCCGATGCAAACCAACGACCAATCCGACGCCGCGACCTTCGAGCAACTCACCGCCGCGCGCCCGCGCATCATCGCCGAACTCGGCAAGGCCATCGTCGGCCAGCACGAGGTGATCGAGCAGATCCTCATCGCGCTTTTTGCCGGGGGGCACTGTCTCATCACCGGCGCGCCGGGGCTCGCGAAGACGCTGCTCGTGAAATCCATCGCACAGGTTTTTCACCTGGAGTTCCGGCGCATCCAGTTCACGCCGGATCTCATGCCGACGGATATCACGGGCGTGGAGATTCTGAAGGAAGGCGCGGATGGCCGCGAACTCGTGTTCATGCCAGGGCCGATTTTTGGCAACATGCTGCTCGCGGATGAAATCAACCGCACTCCCCCGAAGACGCAGGCCGCGCTGCTGGAGGCGATGCAGGAGCATCAGGTGACCGCGGGCGGACGACGCTACGCGCTGCCGGAACCGTTCTTCGTGCTCGCGACGCAGAACCCGATCGAGATGGAAGGCACATACCCGCTGCCCGAGGCGCAGCTCGACCGGTTCATGTTCAATGTGGTGATTGATTACCTGCCCGAGGATGACGAGGTCGCCGTCGTGCAGCGCACCACCGCAGCGGCAGGTGAAAAAATCGCGCCGCTTTTCACGGGCGAGGATGTGCTGCGTTTCCACGCGCTCGTGCGGAAGGTGCCTATCGCGGAAGACCTCGTGCGTTTCGCAGTACGGCTCGCGGCGAGCACAAGGCCGCGGCAGGCGACGACGCCGGGCTTTGTGAACGACTGGGTGAGCTGGGGCGCAGGCACGCGCGCGGCGCAATTTCTCTCGCTCGGCGCAAAGGCGCGCGCGCTGCTCGCGGGCCGTTCGCATGTGACGAAGGAAGACATCGTCGCGCTCGCCGCCCCCGTGCTGCGGCACCGCGTGCTGGTGAACTACCGCGCCGAGGCGGAGGGCGTCTCGGTCGGAAAAGTGATCGAGCGTGTGCTCGCCGAGGTGAATTAACGCGAGGCTGGCAAACTTTTCCCCGGCTGCTACTTTTCACCCCATGATCACGCGCGAAAAACTGGATCCTAGCTGGCACAAGGCCCGCGTGGCTGCGCGCATCTGGCTGAAGGCGAAGCAGGGCAGGCCGCTTTCGGCGCGCGACAAGCGGCTCGCGCGAGTTTTTGCGGACGACCCTGCGGTGGAGGATCGGCTGATCGAACAAGGTGTCGCCTACTGGCGCGCGCCGTGGATGCTCGACTCGCACGGGCAGCGCATTCGGAGGGTGTGCAATGTCGTGGACAACAGGAATTGATTGGACCGCGCCCGCCGGGGTCGCACTGAAACGACTCTTCGCGGAACTGCCGCAGGATCGGGAGTTTCAAATCACGCTCTTCGGGTCGTCTCCGCTGCAAATCGGTTTGGAGAAATCCTTCCTGAGTGCGGATGTGGACATGTTCTCCACGGAGGAGGACACCGAGGTGGTGCGGGCAGCGGTGCATCGGGCAGGATTGGATAAAGCCGAGGGCAGGCTCTACGTGGAGGTCTGTGTGCAATGGAATTTCCGTACGAGTCCGCGCTGGAGCGAGCGGGCCTTTCGCACGCAGGTCGGGAACGTTGCGCTCACACTGCCGCATCCGATCGACATCCTGATCGCAAAATTGCACCGCCTTGCGGACAAGGATCTCGCCGCGTTCCGTCTTGTGATCGCGCGGATGGGGCACCCGACGGAAGATGAGATGCGGCGCGAACTCCAGATCGCGGTGGATCTTTTCCGGCCAAATTTCGACGAGGAAATGATCGGCGACATCACGACGAACACGCGCGTGCTATGGCAGGAGCTGTGGGGGAAGGACATCAATGTCCGGCAGGAGATCATCGCGCCTGCGGTCGCGCTGCGGAACAAGGGCTATCTCGAACAGATGGCCCGCGAGCCATATTCGGATCAGCTGCGCAAGGCGTCCGAATCATGACCGCCGCATCGCCTGCCGCCCGGACGATGTTGGACCCGAAGGCGCTCATGGCGATCCGCAATCTGGAGCTGCGTGCGCGCACGGTGGTCGAGGGATTTTGGCACGGGATTCATCGCAGCCCGTATCATGGGTTCTCGGTCGAGTTCACGGAGTATCGTCCGTATGCGCAGGGCGATGATCCGCGGTATCTCGACTGGCGGCTCGTCGCGCGGACGGATCGGTATTTCATCAAGAAATTCGAGGACGAGACGAACCTGCGTTGCAGCCTGCTGGTGGACGGCAGTCGCTCAATGAACTTCGGCTCGGGCGGCTACACGAAGGCCGAATATGCGCGTACGCTCGCGGCGACACTCGCGTATTTTCTGTCGCATCAGGGCGACGCGACGGGGCTGCTCACCTTTGATGAACAGGTGCGCGAATACCTGCCCGCGCGGAATCGTCCGGGGCATTTGCGGCATCTCATGCTCGCGCTGGAAAAGCCCGCGCACGGCAGCAGCACGGATGTCGCGGCACCGCTGCGGCGCATCGCGGAGCTGGTGCGGAAACGCAGCCTCATCGTGCTCATCAGCGACTTGCTTGCGCCGATCGAGTCGCTCGCGACCTCGCTGCCGCTGCTCACAGCGAGCCGGCATGAGGTGGTCGTTTTCCAAGTGATCGATCCGGCGGAGCGCACGTTTGATTTCGATCAGGCCGCGCGCTTTCTCGACATGGAGAGCGGGCGCGATCTGTTTCTCGATCCATCGCTGGCCCGCGCGGAATACGTGCGGCGCTTCGAGGCGCACATGGAGTCCGTGCGCGGCACATGCGAAGGGCTCGGTATCAGCCACGTGCTGCTCGACACCTCGAAGCCGCTCGAATTCGCGCTGTTTGATTTTCTGAAGGCGCGCTCGATGCGCGGGAAGCTCATTCGCAGAAATGGGGCGGCGTGAATTTCCTCTCGCCGCTCTTTCTCCTCGGCGCGCTAGCCGTTGCAGGGCCGATCATTTTTCATCTCATCCGCCGCACGACGCGCGAGGTGAAGCCGTTCAGTTCGCTCATGTTTCTCCAGCCGACTCCGCCGCGCGTGACGCGACGGAGCCGCCTCGAAAACCTCTGGCTCCTGCTGCTGCGCTGCCTCGTGCTGCTCGCCCTCGCGCTCGGGTTTGCGCGTCCGTTTTTCCGCGAGAGCGCTGCGAAGAATGCGGGCACAACTGCCGCGGGACGGCGCGTCGTGATCCTCGTGGACACGAGCGCGAGCATGAGGCGCGAGACGCTTTGGAAGCAGGCGCAGGAAAAGGCGGAGGCGCTACTCCGTTCGATGACGCCGGCTGATAACGTCGTGGTCGTCGCCTTTGATCGCACATCGCGCGTGCTCACCGACATGGAGCGCTGGCGCACGACGCCGGTCGGCGAACGCGTGCCCGGCGCGGTGCGCCAGCTCGCATCGGTGAGCCCCGGATGGAGCGGCACGAATCTCGGCGCGGCAATTTTGCAGGCACTCGATCTGATCGGCGGCGCACGCGATGCGTTGCCGTCGCGTGGCGAGATCGTGATCATCACCGACATGCAGGAAGGCGCGCACCTCGACGGACTCCAGGGCCTCGAATGGCCTGCAAATGTGACGGTGCGTTTCGAGAGAGTGTCCGCGGCGAAGAGCGGCAATGCTGCGGCGCAATGGCTTGTCGGCGGCGACGAAAAGGAAGCGCAAGGTGCCGAAGGCGGAATGCGCGTGCGCGTGAACAATTCGACGGAGGCGAAGGTCGAGCGTTTCCGTCTCGCGTGGGGCGCGGAGGCGGAGGCGGGGCTCGATGCCTATGTCCCGGCAGGGCAGAGCCGCGTGGTGCGCGTGCCGAAACTTCCCGCAGGCGTGGAGAAGCTTGCGCTCACCGGCGACGATGTGGATTTCGATAGCACGCTCTGGCTGCTTCCGCCGCAGCCGCGGCGCATGCCCGTGATGTTCCTCGGCGCGGATGCGGACGACGACACGCGTGGCTCGCTGTTCTACCTGCGTCGCGCGTTCCAACAGACTACGCAGGAG
>BJFP01000052.1 GCA_014189875.1 Verrucomicrobiota bacterium
CAGTGGTGAGGACGATGGTCTTGATGGCGTTGCGGCGGGAGAGAGGATTCATGGTCGGAAGCGGGAATGGGAATCCGTATAAGCCTGCCGCCGGGAAAATGCCAGCGCGATGAGGGGAGGGGGAGAGTGCTCGGTGCTCAGTTGTCAGTGCTCAGATTCAGAATGTGCGACTTCTGAGAACTGAGAACTGAGAACTTTTCCTCCCACGCGGCATCCCGGCCAAACTTCGCCACAACCATGAGCGCAGTTGCGCGCACCGCGCCGCGGTGACAGGCTGCGCGCGATGACCAGCATTGATTGGGCGAAAGTCCGCGCCGACTTTCCGATTTTAGCACAGCAGGTGAACGGCAAACCATTGCTCTACCTCGACAACGCCGCCAGTTCGCAGAAGCCGCGTGCCGTGATTTCCGCGCTCGTGAACTACTACGAGCGCGACAACGCCAACGTCCATCGCGGCCTGCACGAACTCAGCTCGCGCGCGACCGACGCCTTCGAGGGCGCGCGCGCGAAAGTGGCGCGCTACCTCGGCGCGGAGAGCGCGGAGGAAATCATCTTCACGCGCGGCACGACCGAGGGAATCAACCTCGTCGCAGCGACATGGGGCGCGGCGAATCTGAAGGCCGGCGACGTGATCCTGCTCACCGAGATGGAGCACCACAGCAACCTCGTCCCATGGCAGATCCTCGCGGAAAAAACCGGCGCAAAGCTGTGCTTCGTGCCCGTCGCGGACGATGGCGCACTCGCATTCGAGCCGGCGCTGCTCGACGGCGTGAAGCTCTTCGCATTCGTGCATGTCTCGAACTCGCTCGGCACCATCAATCCTGCCGCCGACCTCTGCCGCGCCGCGCGTGCAGTCGGCGCGGTGACGCTCGTGGACGGCGCGCAATCCGCCGGGCACATGCCGGTGAATGTCCGCGAAATCGGCTGCGATTTTTACGCGTTTTCCGGCCACAAAATTTGCGCACCCACCGGCATCGGCGCGCTCTACGGGCGGCGCGAACTCCTCGAAAAAATGCCGCCGTGGCACGGGGGCGGCGAGATGATCGTGAGCGTGACCTACGAACGCGCGACTTACAAACAGCCGCCGCACAAGTTCGAAGCCGGCACGCCGAACATCGCGGGCGCGGTGGGCCTCGGCGCGGCGATTGACTACATCGAAGGAATCGGACGACAGAACATTTTCGATCACGATGCCGGACTCACCGCGCGCGCCGTGCAGCACCTCGCGGAGATCCCCGGCGTCCGTGTGCTCGGTCCTGCGAAGCGCGGCGCGCTCGCCGCATTCCACGCCGAGTGGGCGCATCCGCACGACCTCACCACATTTGCCAACGAGCACGGCCTCGCCCTCCGCGGCGGCCACCACTGCACGCAGCCGCTCATGCGAAAGCTCAAGATGCCCGGCACCACGCGCGCGAGCTTCTACTTTTACAACACGGCCGACGAAGTGGATCGCATGGCCGAAATCCTCCGCGCCGCGCACCGCTTCTTCGCGTGACCGCGGAGGGCGTTACGCATGCGCCACGTCCTCGACGATCTTGCCGTCGCGCATGTCGAGGTGCCGGTCGCCGCGCTTCGCGAGTTCGCGATCATGCGTCACCACCACGAGCGTCTTTTTCTCCGCGCGCACGAGATTCAGCAGCAGCTCCACGATGCTTCCGCCCGTCGCGGAATCGAGATTGCCCGTCGGCTCGTCGGCGAAAACCACCTCGGGATCGTTGATGAGCGCGCGCGCGATCGCCACGCGCTGCTGCTCGCCGCCGCTGAGTTCCGAGGGCAGATGCTGCAGCCGTTCGCCGAGGCCCACGCGCTCCAGCGCGGACTGCGCCGCAGCCGTCTTGTCCGCCCCGCCGATGAGCGCGGGCAGCATCACATTTTCCAGCGCCGTCAGCTCCGGCAGCAAATGATACGCTTGGAAGACGAATCCAAACTTCGTGTTCCGCAGCTTCGCGAGATTCCGCTCCGACTGCGCGTACACGTCCACATCGCCAAATTTCACCACGCCCTGCTCCGGCCGCTCCAGCCCCGCGAGCGTGTAGAGCAGCGTGCTCTTGCCCGCGCCGCTTGCGCCGCACAGGAAAAGCGATTCGCCCGGCGTGATGTCGAGCGTGATGCCGCGGAGCACCTCGATCATGCGAGTGCCCATCTTGAAAGAGCGGAAAAGATCGCGTGCGGAAATCTGTGCGGCAGTCTGGCTCATTGTGTGGCGCGCACCGTAGGCAGCCCCGCGCGCAGCGGCAACTCCCGTGTGGCGTTCGGAGGCCCCGGAAAGAGCGCTACCGCCGCGCCCGCGTCGGTTTTGATGATCCGTTCCGGGGATGCAAAAATGATGTCGCTTGAAATCAAGCGCCTCAACGGCGAAGTGCTCGACCGCAGCGAGTGACCGGGTTCAGCCAGCAGGTGACCGCGCCCGCCCGTTCTGTTTCATGACCACATCTTCCGAACCCGCCGCTTCGCACGCAGGCTGGCACTTTGACAATTCCTACGCCCGTCTCCCGGAAGTTTTCTGCACGCGCGTGAATCCCACGCCGGTCGCCAAACCGCGCCTCGTCCTCTTCAACCGCCCGTTGGCGCAATCCCTCGGACTCGACCCCGCGACCTTCGCCGATCCGGACGCGGCCGTCATCTTCACCGGCAATCAAATTCCCCCCGGTGCCGAGCCCATCGCGCAGGCATACGCAGGACACCAGTACGGAAACCTGACCCGGCTCGGCGACGGCCGCGCGATCCTGCTGGGTGAGCAACTCACGCCCGCGGGCGAACGGTTCGATATCCAGTTGAAAGGTTCCGGCCCCACGCCCTATTCGCGCAGCGGCGATGGCCGTGCCGCACTCGGCCCCATGCTGCGCGAATATCTCATCAGCGAGGCCATGCACGCGCTCGGCATCCCGACGACGCGCAGTCTCGCAGTGGCCTCCACCGGCGAACCGGTTTTCCGTGGAGAGCCGCTTCCCGGCGCGGTCCTCACGCGCATCGCGGCCAGTCACATTCGCGTCGGCACTTTCGAATTCTTTGCCGCGATCGGCGACACCGATTCGCTGCGCGTCCTGGCGAACCACACGATCCTCCGTCATTTTCCGGACCGGGTAAACTCCGAGCACCCGGCACTCGGACTCCTCGAAGAAATAACCGAACGCCAAGCCTCGCTCATCGCCCACTGGATGCGCGTCGGCTTCGTGCATGGCGTCATGAACACCGACAACATGGCGCTCTCCGGCGAGACCATTGACTACGGTCCCTGCGCCTTCGTGGACGCGTATGATCCTGCGGCCGTGTTCAGTTCTATTGACCGCCACGGCCGCTACGCCTTCGGGCAGCAGCCGCACATTGCCGCGTGGAATCTCGCGCGCCTCGCCGAGGCCCTGCTGCCCGTCCTACATCCGGAACCGGAGACCGCCCTGGCCCGCGCCAACGAGTTGCTGGAATCTTTCGAAGGTCGCTTCCGCCGTCACTGGCTCGCCGCCATGCGCGGCAAGCTCGGCCTTTTCTCCGAGGAAGCGGACGACGCCTCGCTCGTCGAGGAACTGCTCCGATGGATGCAGCGGGCTCGCGCCGACTACACGCACACCTTCCGGAATCTGCGACGGAACACCTTCGCGAAACCCGCTCCCCCGACCGACGACGCATTTTCTGCATGGCACCGGCGCTGGACTGAACGCCTCGCGCGGCAGCCCCAATCCCCGACGGAAGTCGCCCGTCGGATGGACGCACACAACCCCGCGGTCATTCCCCGGAATCACGTCGTGGAAGCCGCGCTCGCCGCCGCCGCCGGCAACAATCTCGCTCCGATGGAACGCATGCTCACCGCGCTGGCGGCCCCTTACGACGAAGCCGGTCAGCCCGCCGAACTCCTGAATCCGCCGCCTCCCGGCACTCCCGCCTGCCGCACCTTTTGCGGCACCTAGGCTGTGCGGCCCGCGGGCCGCACAGGCAGGATGCCTGTGTTCCCTTTGTACTTTCGAAGAACTGTTTGTCAGACTCGTAGTTCACGACTGCGACCAGAGCGCACTCACCCGGCACTTCAGCAAATTCACCGGGATCACGCCGGGAAAATTCCGTGCGCTGCACAGGAGACCGCAGTGACCGCGGGTACGGTTCGCCTCAATCGGGCTGCGGATCCTTTTTGAAAAACCTGCGCGCGTGCCAGAGCAGCCACAGCAGCACGGATAGCGCCCACAGCGCGGCGGCGTAGATATGATGCGAGACGAGGACGCGCGGCATGAACTCCGCGGAGGCGCGCGTGAATGCGGCGATGACCACGAGTGCGACGATCCAGCGCGCGGTGCGGGATTTTCCGGAGAAGGAGGCGAGCGCCCCGCTGTGGCCGAAAAGCACGCGGCTCGCGACGATGAGGCAGAGCAGGCCGAAGCCTCCGATGAAAAGCAGATGATCCAGCGCGACGTGGCGCGTGTAGGCCAGCACGGGCGCGGCGGTGCCGATGAGCAGCAGCGGCGCGCACCACCACACCAGCGCACGGGCAAGCGTGCCTTCACCGCGCCGCCAGGGGATTCCCGCGAATGCGAAGCTGGCCGTGGCCGCGCGCAGCAGGATGCCGCTCTCCGCGTTCACCCACACTTCGACGGCAAAGCTGCCGAGCAGCGATGCCGCGGTGGACAACGTGCGCAGCAACGCGGAGCGGCGTTCCTCGGCGGTGGCCGGCTCGCCGAATTCACCGCCGAGCAGTCGCGGCAGCAGAAACGAGCCGACGCCCATCACGGGGCCGAGCAGGAAGCCCTGATACAGCAGCAGGCCCGCGAGCCGGTACGTGGCCGCCGAGCTGTGCCACGCGGGGCGCAGCCACATCGTCGCGCCTGCGATTCCGCACAGCAGGCCGGTCGCGGCGAGGAGCATCGCCGGCGGTGGCGCGTCGAACCGATGCAGCAGCATCCGCCCGGCGAGCATCGCGATGAAGCTGGCGAGCATCGCGATGAAAAGCGCGTCGCCCCACGCGTTCCGCGCGCACAGGTGGCTCGCGCCAGATGCGATGTGCAGCGCGAACAGTGTACAGAACTCCGGTGGTGAGAGCCGCGGTGCCGAGAGCATCCGCGGCCCGGCAGTGCCGAGAAAGCCGACGACAAACGCGCCGGCGAAACATTCCACCATGAGCCGCGCGTGGCTCGCGCCGGGATGGAACGGGAGCCATCCCGCATAGAGCATCGGCCACAGCAGCACCGCCGCGATGCTGAAGAGCGCGCCGGTGAGGAAGAACACGCGGAACGGCTCCGCCGCCAGCCAGCGCAGTGTCGTCACCGTAGCGGCTCGCTTCTTCGTGTGCCTGCACGCGGGGAAGCTCATGGCTTCTTCGGCGCGGTGAGTTTCACGATCTCGGCGGCGAGTGCGGCGGGGCCCTGGCCGAGGCCTGCCTGCTGGAATGCGATTTCGCCTTCCGCGTTTAGCAGCGTGATCATGTTCGTGTGCGCGAACTGGCCGCGCGCGTCCTGCACATAGTTGATGCCGAGCAGCGCGGCGAGTTCGCGCACGTCGTCGTTTTCGCCACGCAGGAGCGTCCACGATGCGACGGGGAGCTTTTCCTTTTTTCGGAACGCGGCGAGCGCCTCGGGCGTGTCGCGCTTCGTGTCGAAGCTCACGAGCGCGAAGTCCACTTTTGCCAGCACGTCTTTCGGGAGCGCGGCTTCGAGTTTGCGCATATCGTTCACGAGGATCGGGCAGGCGTATTCGCAGTTGGAAAAAAACATCGCCACGACTTGCGGGCGGCCGCGAAGGACGGAGAGGTTCACCTTGCGTCCGGCATCGGAAGTCCACATCGAGTCGAGCTGGTAGAGCGAGTGGTCGGTGGGTTTTCCGGCAGGGAGTGCGGGACGGCAGCACGGAGGAAGCTCCGCATCCTTTTTCGGCGCAGGCGCATCGGCGGCGAGGGCCGCTGCGGTCTGGATGGCGAGGAGGGAGAGGAGAAATTTCATGGGGCTTTCGCGCAACGGAAACCGAGGTTGTGGACGGTGTAGCTCGCCTTCAGGCTGCTGCGCAGGCCGAAGCGCATGAATGCTGGAAAATTCCCCGTGTCCTTCGTGCCGAGCGATCCTGCGCCGCAGAAAAGATTCCGTTCCAGCCCCGTGTCGCCGCGCGCGTCGTCGGTCACGATCGCGCTGTTGAAATCACTCGTCCATTCCCACACGAGCCCGTGGAGATCGCGGATGCCGTGAATGTTTGCGTGCCCACTGCCTGCGGCGGGCAGCACGTCGGGCGACGGCGTGCCGTACCAGCGCGCGATGGACTTTTGGAATTCCCGATCCTTTGTGCCGTCCGCGATTGTGAAGCCGGCGCTTGCAGCGAACTCCCATTCGACCGTCGTCGGCAGCCGCCTGCCGCGCCATGCGGCGAAGGACTTCGCTGCGAACCACGACACCTGCGTGACGGGCTGCGCGGCGTCCGCCTTTCCGAGATCGAGATCGCCGCCCCAGTGCGCGAGGTAGCGTTCGTCGGCGAAGAGGCGCTTCACCTGCGAGCGCTGCCACTTCGGATTCTCGCGCACGAACGTGAGAAACTCGCCGTTCGTCACGGGCCGTTCTTCGAGGAGGAATGGCACGACAGCGATCTCCTTGGCGTCCTTTTCCCCGCGGAAAAGCGGCGCGTATTTTCCACCGGGCACCAGCGCCATGCCGGGCTCCGCGGCGCTGATTTCGCGCAAAGACGCAAAGACGCAAAGGACCGCACAGGCAGCGTGACCGGCTCGCTTCAATGCTGCCTTTGCGCCTTTGCGCCTTTGCGCGAGTTTTGGAATCATCGCTACTGCCCCGAGCTCTCGGCGTGGACTTTCTTCACTTCCTCGACAGTCACGACGTCGCCGCTGTTGCCCCACGAATTGCGCACGAATGTGAGCACGCTGGCGATCTGTTCGTCGGTGAGCATCGAGGGCGGCATCACGCCGTTGTAGGTCTGCTTGTTCACGATCACCGGGCCGCTGAGGCCGCCAATGAGCGAGACGATCGCGCGCTTCTTGTCGGCCATGAGCCAGTCGCTGCCCGCGAGCGGCGGGAAGACGCCCGGCAATCCCTGACCTTCCGCCTGGTGGCACGCGAAGCAGAGCTGCGTGTAAATGCGCTTTCCTTTTTCCATCACGATATCCTTGCCCATCGCCGCGATCTTCGGATCACCCGCGATGGCCTTCTTCATCTCCGCCTCCATCCCCGCGAGCTTCGCACCGCTGCCGCTGCCGGGGAGCGCGTATTCGCCGAGATACGTGGCGTCCACTTCCTTGCCGGAATAGACGATGAGATTCGGGTCGCCCTCGACTTTCAACATGCCGAGCGCGCCCTTGTTGAATGCGCGCATCAGCGAGTGATCCACGAGGATGTAAGTGCCCGGCACTTGCAGTCCGAACTCCACGATCGCCGAACCGCCCGCGGGCACGAGCGTGGTCTGCACATGCTCCTGCGACACCTTCATGCCGCCCTCCTGATACACCTTGTCGAAAATCTCGCCGATGACGTGGAAGGACGACAGCAGGTTCGGCCCGCCGTTGCCGACGAAGAGCCGCACGCGCTCGCCGACTTTCGCGCGCAGCGCCTTGTCGCCGACGAGCGAGCCGACCGCGCCGTTGAACACGACGTAGCTCGCCTTTTCATCAATCGCCTTCTCCATGTCGAACGGCTGCAGGCCCTCCTCGCCGAATTTGCCCTTCGTATAAAATTCGCCCTGCATCACGTAGTACTCGCGATCCACCACCGGCAGCCCTTCCTTTGGCTCGACGAGAATGAGGCCATACATGCCGTTCGCGACGTGCATTCCGACGGGAGCCGTCGCGCAGTGATAGACGTAGAGGCCGGGATTGATCGCCTTGAACGAAAACTGCGACTTGTGCCCCGGCGCGGTGAACGACGAAGCCGCGCCGCCGCCCGGCCCGGTGACTGCGTGAAGGTCAATGTTGTGCGGCATCTTCGAACTCGGGTGATTGCCGAGATGAAACTCCACCAGATCGCCCTCGCGCACGCGGATGAACAGTCCGGGAACCTCGCCGCCGAACGTCCAGAAAAGATAATCCACGCCGTCGGCCATGCGCTTCACCACCTCGCGCACTTCGAGGTCCACATGGACTTTCGTCGCGTGCTTGCGCTTGATCGGCGGCGGCACATTCGGCGCGACGGTGAGCACGGCCTTTTCCTCGCCGATGATTTCGGGATCGGTGCCCTTCGCCTCCGGCCCGGGAAGCGGGGCAGTGCTTACAGTCGGCGGCTCCGCCGTGAATGCGGAAGGCACGAGCGACAGGCTGGCGATGGTGACGGCGAGGAGGCGGGTGATGGTCATGTGTGGATGGTGGTTCGAGTGCCGCCAGCCTAGGGGATGTGTGGCCGCAGCACTTTGATGCAGGTCAACCCGGGCCAAGTCGCGAGGGGTTGGGCAAAAATTCCGCCTGGCGTGACGAAGTGAGCGGTAGGCGCGGCCCGCTCTACGCGCTGGCCGCGAGTTGGTCCTCGCCGCGATCCGGGACGAGCGAAGGGCGTCCGACGATCAGCGGATCCACGGGGCCGACCTTGCTCAGATCCTTGTTTTCGTAGGGAAGGCGGTGGAGGAGGTAGCGCATCGCATTGAGCCGCGCGCGCTTTTTGCAGTCGGATTTTACCACCGTCCACTGAGCATCCGACGTGTCGCAGTTCATAAACATCGTCTCCTTCGCGCGCGTGTAGTCGTCCCATTTGTCGAGCGACGCCATGTCGATGGGGCTGAGCTTCCATTGCTTGAGCGGATGCGCCTTGCGTTCCTTGAAGCGCCGCCGTTGCTCGGCGCGGCTGACCGAAAACCAAAACTTGAAGAGATGCACGCCACTGCGCACGAGGTGCCGTTCGAACTCCGGCGTCTGGCGCATGAATTCCTCGTACTCATCGTTCGAGCAGAACCCCATGACGCGCTCGACCCCGGCGCGGTTGTACCAACTCCGGTCAAAGAGCACGATCTCGCCCTTGGTGGGCAGGTGCTCGATATAGCGCTGAAAATACCATTGCCCGCGTTCGCCATCGGTGGGTTTCTCGAGCGCGACGACCCGGGCACCGCGTGGATTCAGGTGTTCCATGAAGCGCTTGATAGCGCCCCCTTTGCCCGCCGCATCGCGCCCCTCGAAAAGAATCACCACCCGCTGACCGCTATCCTTGACCCACGCCTGGAGCTTCAACAGCTCCACTTGCAGACGATATTTCTGTCGCTCGTAGGCCCTGCGGGAGAGGAGGTTTTCGTAGGGATAGCCGCCGTTCCGCCAGTCGGCCGCAAGCGCGGTATCCCGATCCGCGACCGCCACGTTCTCCTCCGCGGGCTGGAAAAGGAAACGCCGCAGGGCCTTCGTTTCGTCCGGCGACGCACCCGTGATCAGCGCCTGAATCCCCGCCAGCGCTTCACTCGGTGGATGTCCTTTCAAATGGTGCTCAATCATGTCCGCGAGCGACATTTTTTTGTTCGTGTGCGCAGTGGAACTTTCCCGGGAAGAGACTTCCTTCTCGATGGCATCGGCAGTGAACGAGCGAACCGTATCGCCGGCCCTTACGCGGCGGGCCGCGGGTTTCCGGTGCATCTTGGGCGTCGATCCAACGGCAGCGTGACCGTCATCGGGTTTCGTGGTCTTCTTCTGTTTCATGACGTGTGTTTGGCGCCGAACGTTCGAGGAGCAAGGTGGTTCCGATTGGTAAAACCGGACGGGCATACTACCAAGTGGAATATTCGGTCTGCAACGGCGCTCATTGCGGGGAAAAACCTACCCTCCGCGCAGCAATCGCGCGAAAAGGTTGCACATGCTTTCGGCAAGACGGGCGGGATTCGGGACGATGTCATAACTGTGCTGGGTGAACATCGCCGGAAAATATTCGGCGGCCTGTTTCTCCACGGCGAAGGCGTGGGTCTGGATGCCGTGGAGGCGGCCGGTCTCGATGGCCTTCTTCACGTCCTTGATGCCGTGCCGGCCCTCGTAGCGGTCGTAGTCGCACGGGCGTCCGTCAGTGACGAGCAGGATGATTTTCCGGCGGGCCTTCTCGCGCATGAGGAGTTCCTGCGCGTGTCGGAGCGCGGGGCCGATGCGCGTGTAGCCGCACGGCTCCTGCGCGCCGAGCCGGTCACGCGACGCGGCCCATGGTTCGTCGAAGTCCTTGAGCAGCGCGAAGCGGCAGTTGCGCCGGGTGTTCGAGGTGAAGCCCGCGATGGCAAATTTCTCGATGGCATCGTGCAGCACCTCGCCGACGCAGAGGATGGTCTCGGTGATGACATCGAGCACCCGCAAGCCATCGAGCCACGCGTCGGTCGAGTAACTTTGATCGAGAAGGATGAGTGCCGCGATGTCGTGCGGCTCGCGTCGGCTGTCGGTGTAGAGTGACTCGGAAGGCGTGTGGCCGGTGCGGCGCTGCACCTCGGCATCGACGACGGCATCGATGTCGAGATCGGGTCCCGAGGGCTGGCGGCGGACGCGAAGCCACTCTGAGCGCAGCGTGGCAAATTGCCGCCGCAGCCTGCGAATGAGTGCGTGGTGCTTCGTCGCGGCGCGTGCCGACCAGCCCGCTGCCGTGGCGGTCGCGCGACCTGCGAGGACGTGGCACCAGCCGGGCTTGTAGCGATTCTCGCGGTAATCCCACTCGGGGTAAGGGATTCCGGCCGCGGGTCCATCGCCGCCGGTCTCGATGCCGAAGCCGTCGAGGATCACGTCGCTGCGGTAGATCGATCGCGGGCGCTCCGACGTGCGCAGGAGTTGGCGCATGTTGAGTTCGCGCAGAGCCTCCTCGTGGTCGCGGAGTGAATCGTCATCATCGGTCTTGCGCGGTGTGCCTTGGTATTCCTCGAGCGCCTCGACTTTCTCGAACACGTGCTCAGGCATCTCCGCACCGGGATCATTGAGATGTTCCGCGGGCAGGAGTTCCACGTCCGCCTGGCCCTTGCCGTGCAATTCTGTGCTGACGCGCTCGGGTCCTGTTTCGGTCTCGCCGCCGGTCGAGTGAATCTCGGAAGCGCGCGGTGGGTTCGCATCGGTAAGGCGGCCGAGCAGTTGCCAGAGGTCCGTGCCCGGAGGCAGCGCGGCCTGCGCGTGTGCGATCTTCTCAGCGAGTCCCGGAAAATCGTCTCCCGCGAGTCGCACCAGTTCGGGCAGCGCGACGCCATTCCGCTTCCAGCCATGCCGCAGCGCGAGTCCCGCGATGATTGCCTTCAGCGTGAAGAGTTCCGCATTCCCCTCGATGGTCGCCGCCGCCGCAAACTCACGCGGAAGAAAGAGCCGGTCCTCCGTGCAGAGCTGCGCGTCGTCGGTCTCGAACAGCGTGAGCGGCCTCGCCGCGATCGCCTGCGCGAGCAGGAGCAGCGTCCGCCGTCGTTCCTGCAGCGTGGCGCAGACGGCCTCGCGCCGCCGTTCCCGCGGACTTACTAAGACGCGCCGGTAGAGCTTCCTCAGGCCAACAAAGACGCTCTCCTCCCAGTCGAACATCGCCGGTCAGATGGTGATCTCCACCACCTGCGTCAGCGCGGCGAGGGCGTCAGGTTCGTCGGTGAGCGGTTCGGCGATCGCGGCCTGGCATGCGAGGCGAGGCGGCACGCCGCGGGCGATGAGGCGCGCGGCGGCGACCAGCAGGCGTGTGCTCACGGATTCCATGAGCGACAGCTCGGTGAGGTTGCGGATCTGCCGGCCGATCTGCACGAGGCGTTTGGCGGTCGCTTTTTCCACGCCGGTCTCGCCGGCGATGATTTCCACTTCGAGCGCCTCGGGCGGGTATCCGAAATTCAGCGCGATGAAGCGCTGCCGCGTCGAGGGCTTCAGCTCACGCATCGAGCGTTGGTAACCGGGATTGTAGCTCACGATGAGCATGAAACTGTCCGCCGCTTGCAGCGTCTCGCCCGTGCGATCGAGGAACAGTTCGCGCCGGTGATCGGTGAGCGAATGGATCACCACGAGCGCATCGGGACGCGCCTCGGCAATCTCATCGAGGTAAAGCAGCGCGCCCGTGCGGACGGCGCGCGTCACCGGGCCGTCCACCCATTTTGTCTCGCCGCCGAGCAGCAAGTGCCGCCCGAGCAGGTCCGTCGCGGACGTGTCCTCATTGCACGACACCGTGATGAGCGTGCGCCCGAGCTTCTCCGCCATGTGCTGGATGAAGCGCGTTTTTCCGCACCCCGTCGGCCCTTTCACCATGAGCGGCAGCCGCGCCTCCCACGCGTGCTGGAAGACCGTCTCTTCCTTCCCGACGGGGAGGTAAAACGTGGCCATGTGCTAGCTGACGGACGGTGCGCCTTCGATGTTGGCGCCGATGGCTTCATTCGACGGCAGGCCGTGGCGCAGGAAATTCCAGATGAACAGCACGATGCCAATCGTGAAGAGCGATGCGGCGAGCAGCAGCCCGACGAAATGCATTTCGATCTCGTGCTGCACCGCGAGGAAATCCATGCCCATGCGGCGCTCCAGATTCACCTGCGTGATGCCCGCGACGGCGAAGGCGCCCGTCATCCCGATCATGCCGATGTTGCTCGTCCAAAATGCCCAGCCCGCGAGCGCCGTATCCCACAGCTTGCGGCCCGTGAGCAGCGGCATCGCGTAGGCCATGATGGCGAGCACGATCATCGCGTAGGCGCCCCAGAATGCGAGGTGGCCATGCATCGCCGTGACGAGCGTGCCGTGCGTGAACATGTTCACCTGCGGAATGGTGTGCGCGATGCCGAGGAAGCCCGCGCCGACAAACGACATGATCGCGCAGCCGAGCGACCACGTGAGCGCGATCTTGTTCGGATGTTTGCGTCCGCCTTTCTTCGCCATCGCGAGCGCGTAGATCGCCATGCCCAGAAACGCGAGCGGCTCCAGCGCACTGAAAATCCCGCCGACGATCAACCAGTAGCGCGGCGTGCCGATGTAGTAGTAGTGATGCCCCGTGCCGAGGATGCCGCTGAGAAAGGTGAGGCCCACGATGATGTAGAGCCATTTCTCCACGACCTCACGATCCACGCCCGTGAGCTTGATGAGCAGGTAGCAGAGGATGCCGCCCATGATGAGTTCCCACACGCCCTCGACCCAGAGATGCACGACCCACCAGCGGTAAAAGGAATCCATCGTCTGATTGTCGAGCGTGATCATGCCTGGCAGATACAGCAGCGCCGCGAAGAGCAGCCCCATGTAGAGCACGATGGAAGTCGTCGTGTAGCGTTTCCCTTTGAGCACCGTCATGCCGATGTTCAGCAGGAACGCCAGAACATCCACGACGACGAGATAGTCGAGCGGACGCGGGATCTCGAGGAACTTGCGGCCCTCCCAGATATTGAGATGGAAGCCCACGACCGCCGTCACGCCCACGGCGAGAAATGCGACGAGCTGCACGTAGGCAAGCTTCACCGACCACAACTCGGTGTCCGCCTCCTCGGGGATAATGAAGTAGGCCGCGCCCATGAAGCCGAGCAGCAGCCAACACACGAGCAGGTTCGTGTGAACGGCGCGCGCGGTGTTGAACGGAATCCACTGGTGCAGGACATCCAGCCCGACGTGGGCAAAGCCCATGATGAATCCATAGACGAGCTGCAGAACGAACAGCAGCATCGCGGAGGCGAAGAACCAGTAGGCGACTTTTTGAGAGGCGAATTTCATGAGAGAGATTGGTTAATTGCCAAGCGATGAGAGGAAGTCCGCGATTTCCGTGACCTGCTCCGGCGAGAGCGGAAGCTTCGGCATTTTTGTGTCGGGTTTGATCTTCTGCGGATCGGAAATCCACACCTTCAGTTCGTCCTTGGTCTTGCGTTTGTACACCTCGTCGAGCGGCGGAGCACCGAGCGCCACGCCGGCCGCGCCGCCCTTTCCACCGATGGAATGGCAGCCCGTGCATGCCATCGCATCGAAGATCGGCGGGATGGGTTTCGTCGTCACCACCGGTGCCGCAGCCGTCGCCTTCATCTTCTCCGCGAGCGGCGGCTTCGCCGGGAACCCGTTCAGATCCACGTGTCCGCACCAGTCGAGGAACGCGATCGCATCCTCGATCTGCGCGTCGGTGAAGTGGTAGTTCACCATCTTGCGATCATTCGGATACATGGCCTCCGGGTTTTTCAAAAACATCCGCAGCCACGGCTTGCCGCGCCGCTCGACGGCCTTCGTCAGCTCCGGCGCATAATACGCGCCTTCGCCGAACAGCGTGTGGCAGCCCATGCAGTTGTTGTCCTCCCAGATGCGCTTCCCCCGCGCGACCTCCGCCGTGATGTTCGCCTGCCGTGTCTGCGCGGGAACCTTCCGGTGCGTGTCAATAGTGAGCGAGAGAAACGCCGCCGTGAAAACGCCGGTGCCTCCGAGGAAAAAGACTTTTGCTTGTGATTTGCTGAGCACGAATGAACTCCTGTGGTTTGGTTTTGCGCGCGCATTCGTAGCGGGTGCTGCCGCGAGGTTCCTTGACGCAGGTCAACACGCGCGATGGGACGGGCGTGATTGATCCGAATCAAGACTGCATCCACTTTGCGGGCCTCCACGCTCGCGGCACCGCAAGATCGGCAGCATGATTTGCCACATGAACACCGCCACACGCCACGACATCGCCGGTCGCCCGGACATCGAGCATCTCGTGAACACCTTCTACGACAAGATCCGCGGGGACGATCTGCTCGGCTTCATCTTCAACGACGTGGCAAAGACGGACTGGGCCGTGCATCTGCCGAAGATGTATGCGTTCTGGGAGACGATACTTTTCCGCAGTGGCGGCTTCGTCGGCAACCCGCTCGCCGCACACGCGCGCCTTGTGCCGCTCACGGCGATGGGCCGTCCGCAATTCGACCGCTGGCTCGCGGTCTTCACCGCGACCGTGGATGAACTTTTCGCCGGCGAGAATGCGGAGCGCATCAAGAACGCGGCGGCGGACATGGCGAACGTCATCCACGCGAAAATCAACGGCGTCGAGCAGGCGCGCTACGATTTCTCAAAGCTCACGCCCGAGCAGCGTGCGCGCTACGCGAGCTACAAGGCGGCTGAGACGGCGAGGTGAAGGGGACGTCAGCTCATCCAGTTCAGTGGGGTGACGGGGGCAGTCCGACTGTTGCGCGCGTCGGTCTTCAGAGTTCGCCGAGATTGCGTCTCAGGATTTCATCGAGCCTATTCGGTTCGAGGATCGTGATGCTTTTTCCCGCCACGCAGATGAGCTTCCTGTCGCGGAAGCCCGCAAGTGTGCGCGACAGCGTCTCGCTCACGGTGCCGAGTTCCGCGGCGAGCACGCGCTTGGTGCGGTCGAGCTGGATCTCGATCGCGCGCGACGGCAACGGGCGCGGGCAGCGCTTCAGTAGCCAGTTTGCGAGGCGCGTCTCCACGTCCTTCAACGTGAGATCGTCGAGGAGCCCCACGAGCACGCGCAGGTGCTGGCTCATCGAGCCGAGCATCCGCAACGCGAGTTCCGGACGGCTGCGCACGAGGCCGAGGAAGTCGGCCTTTGGCACGAGCAGCACCGTCGTGTCCTCGATTGCACGCGCATCCGCCGGGTATCCGCCAGCGCTCGCGAGCGCGGCCTCCGCGAAGGACTGCCCCGCGCGGAAAACCGAGATGACCTGCTCCTTCCCGCTCGCGCTCACGCGATGCACATTCACCGCGCCGCGCTGCACGACGTAAAATCCCTCCGACGCCGAGCCCTCGCGGAAAAGATACGCGCCTTTGCCGAGTTCCTTCGAGCTGACGAACGACGCGATCCGATCAATGTCCTCCGCCGGAAGCCCGCTGAAGAGCTGGCATCCGCGCAGGGTGTTCGCAAAAACGATCGTGCGGAATTCGGCGGCGGGGCTGGCCATCCGCGATTGATGCCCCTTGCCCCGTCGCGGCGCAATCCCGCACCTACGCCGCTTCCGTCTCGCGCCAAAAATACGTGACCCAGCTCCCGTCCGACTGCGGCTCGGCGCGCGACGCAAAATTTTCGCTCTTCAGTTTTTCGATGAGCGGCGACGGGAGGAATGGCGCGATCACCGCAAGGCCCTCGCCGACGCTGAGCGCATCCACCCGTCTGCGGATTTCCGAAAACGGCTCGATGCCCTGGACGATCAGCTTCCGCGCATCGAGACGTTTGAAAATGGTGGGAGTCATGAGGGTTGCAGCGCAAGTGTTCGCGCAAAGCGGAAGCGCGGGACTTGACGCAAGTCAACAGGCCGGGCCGTCGTGATGACTCTGCCTATTGATGCGTGACCCAATTGGACCGGACACCCACAGCCCGACATCACTCTCCGCGGGCAGAGGCACCACGCGGTGGCGGATGCCGGAGCGGGTCTCGCCGGCTTCGGCTGGCAGGCGCACAAGCGCGGTGGCTTTTCCGCCGCCTTCATCGAGGAGGCGGATGGTGCCGCCGTGTGCGAGCACGATCCACTGCGCGATGGTAAGCCCGAGGCCGCAGCCCTCGGTCTTTGACCGCGCATTTTTCCCGCGCGCGAAACGGTCGAAGACATGATCGATCATCTCCTGCGCGATGCCCTCGCCGCCGGGCACGTTGTATTTCACGGCATTGTCCGTGAGGATCAGCAGGAGCTGGCGCAGGTGGTGGCGGTCGCCGGTCATGAGGTTGCCTGTGCAATCGCCGAGCACCACGGGCACGCCGTGCGGACGTGCGAGCACTTGCGCATCCTCGAACGTCTCCTCGACGAGTCCCGCGAGCTGCACGAGGCCGGCGTCGGCCTTCGTGAGCAGCGCATCGGCCAGAATTTCCCAGGCATCTGCCGTGAATCCGAAGTGGCCGAGGAATTCCGCTTTGCCCGCGCCCTCGGGATGTTCGGGTGCGAGCAGGTAAGCAATGATCTTGGGTCGTTTGACAGCGGCGTTTGCGGCGTTCGGAAGGCCAAATTGCTGGAGGCGGAGGGAGGCGAAATGACCGACAGCTTCGATGTTTACCGGTAGCTGCGCACAGCGGGCTTCACGACTTCGTAGATGAGCGGCTCCGTATGGCGCAGCGGCTTCACCTTGTCGCCCGCGTGTTCCCAGCAGGCGACGTGGCAGAAGTTTTCGTCGTCGCGCTTCACATCGCCGGCGCAGACCTTGCCGCTCTGCACTTCGGGATCCTTCTCGGTGTATTGGAACTCTTCCCGGAAATGTCCGCCGCAGCTTTCGCGGCGTTCCAGTGCGTCCAGGCAGGTGAGCTCGCCGAATTCGAGGAAGTCGGCGACGCGTCCCGCTTTTTCCAGCGAAACGTTGAGCGAATCGCCGCTGCCGGGGACGTTCACATTCGTCCAGAATTCCTCGCGCAAAGTCGGGATGCGTGAGAGAGCGCGCGTGAGTGATTTTTCCGTGCGCGCCATGCCGCACAGATCCCACATGATGAGCCCGAGTTCGCGATGAAATTCGTCCACCGTCTTCTTGCCCTTGATGGAAAGAAACTTTTGCGTGCGGGCATTCACGGACTCCTCGGCGGCGCGGAATTCCGCATGGTCGGCCTTCGGGCGCTGATCCGGCGCGACGGTTGCGAGGTAGTTGCCGATGGTCGATGGCAGGATGAAATAGCCATCTGCGAGACCCTGCATGAGCGCGCTCGCGCCAAGGCGGTTTGCGCCGTGGTCGGAGAAGTTCGCCTCGCCGAGCACGAAGAGGCCGGGGACGTTGCTCATCAGGTTGTAGTCCACCCACAGCCCGCCCATCGTGTAATGCACCGCCGGATACACGCGCATCGGCTGCTCGTAGCCGCTCTCCGCGGTGATCTGGTGATACATGTCGAAGAGGTTTCCGTACAGCGCCTTCACCTTCTCCGTACCGCGCGTACGGGCCTCGGTCTCGGAAATA
>BJFP01000053.1 GCA_014189875.1 Verrucomicrobiota bacterium
GCATCAAGGGAATCATGCTGCGCACGGGCACCGAATCTCATCTGTGGCATTTTTGCCCGGCGCGCAAAGGTTAGCCGCGGATCAAGATCTCCGGAGCCGGCTGGCTCCCATCCAACGCGGAAACCATGGCCCAGCTTCGCGTCCTGCGTTCCAATGACCGCTGGTCCGAACTCTGGCCGCTCGCCGCTTGAATTTTTGGACGCGAAATAGATCACACCGGATCGAACTGCAAAAAATGCAGCATTGCCATGATTCCATCACTCGGCACGATGCGAGATACGGTAACCGATTGCGTGAAACGATTCCTGAAACACCTTTCGCTGGCTTTTCTCATGACCGCCTTCGCGTCGGCCGATGGTGTCTATTACGAAGGCCGGATCAGTGTGGATGGCGTCCCGTTCGATGGAACCGCCCGTTTCAAGTTCGCCCTCATCGGTGAAAAAGGAGCGGCGGTCTGGTCTTCAAACGACATCAGCCAGACGGTCAGCGGCGGTGTCTATTCCGTGCGGCTCGGTGAATCCGCGCAGGCTCCACCGATCGGTTCCGCCGTTCTGTGTGGGACACCGCCTCCGAAGCTGCGCATCTGGTTTCACCGGGGTGGCAGAGGCTGGGCCGTGGCGGGTGCGGATGTGCCGCTGACGGGTAGCCAGCCGGTCAATCCGGCAAAGCCGCAATGAGCTCCGCGCCCGGCTCCTATCTCTTGCGCGGCCTGCGCGCCGCGGCCCTCGCCGCCGCCGCATTCTGCCTGCTCGTCAAGTCCGCGAGATGCGCCGCAAATTCTCGCGGCACGGTGACCGCCTGATGCAACTCGCACTCACTGGCGCGACGGGATTTGTGGGCCGGCACGTCATCCGGCTCGCCGTGCGTCGCGGATACGAGGTCGTCGCCTTCACGCGCGATCCTTCGCGGGCCGTCCATGACTGCATCGAGACGCGGAAATTTTTCACCGACGCCCCGCCCGATCTCAGCGGATGCGAGGCGGTGATCCACCTCGCTGGCGAGAATGTTGCCGGCATCTGGACGCGCGGGAAAATGCAGCGCATCCGCGACAGCCGCATCCTCGGCACGCGGCGGATCGCCGAGGCTATCCGCGCGTCATCGCATCCGCCGGATGTCCTCGTGTCGGCGAGCGCGGCCGGAATTTATGCGGACGGCGGCGAGAGCGAGATCACCGAAGATACGCCGCACGGAGCAGGATTCCTCGCGGACACCTGCCGTGCGTGGGAGGCCGAGGCGCTCGCCGCGGAACCGATCTGCCGCGCCGTCTGTGCACGCATAGGCCTCGTGCTCGGAAAGGGCGGCGGCGCATTGCGCGTGATGCTCCCGTTTTTCCGCCTCGGCCTCGGTGCGCGCATCGGCGGCGGACGCCAGTGGATGCCATGGATTCACGCCGAGGATCTCGCGTCGCTGCTACTTTTCGCCGTGGAAAATCTCGACGTGCGCGGCGCGCTGAACGCCACCGCACCGTGGCCTGTGCGCAATTCCGAATTCACCGCGGCCCTCGCGCGCATCGTGCGCCGCCCCGCATTTCTCGCCGTGCCTGCATTCGTGCTGCGGCCCGTGCTCCGCGAGTTTTCACGCGAACTCCTCGGCAGCAAGCGCGTGCTCCCAGCCGTCGCGACCGCGCACGGTTTCGGCTTCCGCTTCCCCGAACTCGCCTCGGCACTCGCGGATATCGTGGCGTGAGTCTTTGAACGTGGCTCAAGTTGAACCACGAATGGACATGGAGGAACACGAATGGGGGCGGAGACATTCGGTGGCCTGCGGCGCGTGCATTTCCGAAATCCCATTTGTGTCCATTCGTGGTTTCATCCGATTCGGCAAGCCGCTGATTTTTCGCAGCGCGAAAATGTTTCGCACTCCGCCGATCTTCCGAAGATGTTCCGCGGATGGCCGTCCCCCAAAACACCATCGCGATCGTCTTCGACTACGATCAGACGCTCTCGCCGAACTACATGCAGGACGAGGTGCTCTTTCCCTCGTTCGGCATCAACCCCCCGAAATTCTGGCAGCGCTGCCACGCGCTCGTCCGCGACGAGGGCTACGACAACGAACTCGCGTATCTCAAGGCGCTGCTCGACTGCCTCGGCATGGATCGCCCAACGAACAAGCACCTCCGCGAACTCGGTGCCGGGCTGAAATTTTACCCCGGACTCCCCGAGATGTTCGACGAATTCAAGACCGGCCTGCTGCGCCCGGAGCACGAGATGCTCGGCATCCGCGTCGAGCACTACATCATCAGCAGCGGCATCAAGTCCCTGATCGAAGGCTCGCGTCTCGCGCCGCATGTGCGCGCGATTTTCGCCTGCGAGTTTGCCGAGGACTCTTCGGGGCGCATCGCATTTCCCAAGCGCGTGATCAGCCACACGCAGAAGACGCAGTTCCTCTTCCGCATCAACAAGGGCATGCTCGACCACTCGCAGGACGTGAACGATCACATGCCGCCCGACCTCCGGCCTGTGCCGTTCGAGAACATGATCTACATCGGCGACGGGCCGACCGACGTCCCGTGCTTCACCGTCGTGCGGCAGCACGGCGGCCACGCCATCGCGGTGTACAATCCGGACGACGCCTCGCGCACGAGCTTCCGAAAATGCTACCAGCTCGTCGGTGCCGCGGACCGCGTGCGGCACATCGCCCCCGCGGACTACCGCCCCGGCAGCCACCTCCGCCTGCTCATCGAGCAGATGGTCGGCGAGACCGCCGACAAGATCCTCACGCGCCGCCAGCGCGACGTGGAGGACAATACCGTCCGCGCGCCGAAGCACTGAGCGGGTTTTCAGAAAATGCGCAGCGTGGAAGGATGCAGATCCGGAGCATGCCGGACGCGTTTCAGCCTGCGGCGCGGCGAGATCATCCCCCTTGTGTTCTGCTGCACACGTCGTTAAATCCCTGCCTCGAGCAATCGAACCGCCCGCACGACGGGGCATCGCAATCTCACCGACCTCATGCACACCCTCCCGAGTTTCTCACGGACGAAAATCCACGCGCGGATCGCGGCCTTGCTTCTCGTCTCGCTCATTTCGCTCGGTGCATCGGCCCACGCTGCGGACGCCCTGACGAACGCCGCCGTCAAAACTGTCGGCAGGGGCGTGCTTGGGGGGCTTTTTAAGAAACGGTCGAGGGTCGTGGATAACACGGACGTTCCCCGCGTCTCCGCGATGGATCGCGTGAACCGGAGCATTCTCGGTCTGCCTTTGGGCATCCTTCGTGGGCTTGGCAGGGGAGTCACCCGGCTCGCGGGCAAGGCGGTCACCGACCACATCACGCACTACTGAGCCCGCTGCGCAGCAGAGTCTGCGGGTGAGATCTCAGCGGCGGAGGCAGACGCTGCAACGGGCTGATTCCGTCTCGGAAAACATTGATGACGCCGCAATGTTTCCGCGCTTTTTTGCGCTTTAAATCTCGATCCTCCTGCGGTTCCGTCTTGGCAAAGACCGCGCGCCCCGTAGTTTCGCGCGCCTTATGCCGAACTACAAAATCGCCATCCTCGCGGGGGACGGAATTGGTCCCGAAGTGATGATCGAAGCGCGCCGCGTGATGGCCGTCATCGAGAAAAAATTTGCGCTCACATTTTCCTGCACCGAGGCCCGCGTCGGCGGCATCGCGATCGATGTGGACGGCAAGGCGCTGCCCGATGCGACCATCCAGATTTGCCGAGACAGCGACGCCATTCTCTTTGGCAGCGTCGGCGGCCCGAAATGGGAAACGCTCCCGCCAAACGAACAGCCCGAGCGCGGCGCGCTGCTCCCGCTGCGCAAACACTTTGGCCTTTTCGCAAACCTCCGCCCCGGCATCTGCTACCCGCAGCTCACGCACGCATCACCCGTGCGGCCCGATCTCGTCGCGGGCGGCTTCAATATGCTCTGCATCCGCGAACTCACCGGCGGCCTCTATTTCGGCCAGCCGAAGTACACGCGCGAGGAAAACGGCGAGCCTGTCGCGGTGGACACGATGGTTTACAAGCGCAGCGAGATCGAGCGCATCGCACACGTCGCATTCCGCGCCGCGCAGGGGCGGCGCAAAAAGGTGACATCGATTGACAAGGCGAACGTCCTCGAAAACTCCGTCCTCTGGCGCAAGACCGTCATCGAAATCGCGAAGGAATATCCCGACGTCGCGCTGAACCACCTCTACGTGGACAACGCCGCGATGCAGCTCATCAAGGCCCCGAAGGACTTCGACGTGATGCTCGCGGAAAATCTCTTCGGCGACATCCTCAGTGACGAGATGGGCGCCATCGCCGGCAGCATCGGCATGTTGCCCAGCGCGAGCCTCGGCACCGCGAAACCCGGCGGCCTTTACTTCGGCCTCTTCGAGCCCGGCGGCGGCTCCGCGCCCGACATCGCAGGGAAGGGCATCGCGAACCCGCTCGCGCAGATCCTCAGCGTCGCGATGATGCTCCGCTTTGCGCTCGGCGAATTCGCAGCAGCGGACGCCATCGAAGCCGCGGTGAAAAAGGTGATCGAAGCCGGTCTGCGCACCGGCGACATCTGGAGCGAAGGCACCAGGAAGCTCGGCACCGCCGAGATGGGCGCGGCAGTCGCGGAGGCGATCTGACCACCGTAGCCGCGCTTGTGAAAGCGCGGGCTGATCGGGAATGACGAAGCCGTCTGTGTGTTCATCATTCCGCAGCCCCGGCATAGGCATTGCGTCGGCCATCATCCATCGTCGCAATTTCAGCCCGCCTCCTGCCGTCGGCGGCTACGGTGCATTGACCATCCGCGTGCGGTTGCCTATTTCCACTCTCGTGTCCTTTCCCATCCGTTCCCCGCGCGATCCTGTCGGCGGAATCTTCGTCTTCGGCCGCATCCTCGACAAAATCCGGCTGCACGCGCAGGGCAAGCTCCCGCCCGGCTACAACGTCGGCATCATCGCGGGCAAGCGCACCTTTGACGACCGCGTGTGCAAGCTGCTCGGCGTGGAATTCGACGCGCTCGCAGCGCGCGTTCTGCGCGGCGGGACGGATGAGGAAATCCTGGAGTGGTGTTTCGAAAACGGACGCAAGCCCGACGCCGAACACATCGAGCTCTTCAACGGCTTCATGTTCAAGCGCGGCTGGCGCGATGCCGCCACGCCCGGCCTCATCCAGCAGCGCGCCGATGCGGGCCTCGCACACCGTGAGGACATCGTGACGTTCTTCGATCTGATGGATGTCGAGGAAGGCCGCCTGCCGTAGCAGCCTGCGTGCTCACATGTCGCAAAATGTGATCACACGCTCGACGCCCGTGTCGGCGCATTGCGCGATGCGCTCGTGCAGTTTCGCGTGGCACTCGTCCCATTCCTCGCGGTGAGCCCGGAGGCGAGGCTGGCGGTGAGCGCGGCGGCGAGGGCGGCACGGCGGTTCATACGGAAAAAAGCGGCCCATCGCGTGCTGGGACGGAAGCGTGGAGTTCGCCAACTCGTAGCCGCGCTTGTGAAAGCGCGGGCTGATCTGCCTCGCTGCGTCCGGCAGCGAAAAATCAAACACGCATCGTCCACTCGCGCGTCGCGTATTTTTCCGCAGCCAAAGTTTCAGCGTCGGAGAACTGCCGTGACGTGATTTCTGAGGCGAGCACCTTCGCGCCAAACGCCGCGGCGAGGCGCGATCGCAGCAACTCGACGCCGGGGATTTCCTGGATGCTCCCTTGCAGCAGCAGGCCGCATTTTGTCCTGCGCAGCGCGGCGCCTGCGATCTTTTTTCCGCGGGCGAGCAGATCGAATTCCGCCGGGCTCTCGAAGCACACGCCCGATCCAGCACGCTCCGGCAGCGCAGCGAGCGCCGTTGCTTCGCCGTGGCCTGCAAGCAATGCGCCGATCGTCTCATGCACTGCGCGGTACACATCGCGCGGACTCCGGGCGGCAAATGCGTGCGCCGCCGGGACGATGAGCGAATACGTGAGGTCGCGCCCGTGCGGGACGACTCCGCCGCCAGTCATGCGGCGGACGATTTCGCGCCCCGGCCACGCTGCGGCGAGCGGCGCGAATTTTCCAAAGTAGCCGAATGAAACAGCTTCGCGCGCCCAGCGGTAGGTGCGCAGCAGCGGTGCGCGTGCGTGCGCGAGCAGCACTTCATCCAGCGCCATGTTCAGCGGGGCGGAGTGCGGCGTCTCATCGCGAATTTCGGCGATTTCCCCAAACAGCATCTCGTCGGCATACCTGCTCTGCTCCGTCCCGTCATGGCCGTTCTGCGCTGCAAAATAAAGTGACCATCATCTGTCTCGTGCCGCGTGACAGATGCTCCAGCGCGTGCTAGGTGGGAGACGATGTTCACCCAGCCGAGGATGATTCGTTGCCGGAAGTGCAAGCGAATTTACTCAGATTACGCCGACCATTGTCCGGAATGTTACACCAAGTCGCCACGCGGCTGGGTGGGTTTCATCATGCCGATCCTCAGCGTGGCGATCGCGATCATCGTGATCGCGTGGACGGCCTACACATTCTGGAACCGCCCCGGCCGGCACTGATCGTGCGGGCTTGCGGCGGGCGGGCTACTTTTTCCCGAAGAACGCCTTCAGGTTCTTGAGTCCCTTCACCGCGATGTCATTGCGGTTCGGCTCGATCTTGCGCCAGATGGCGGCGGCGCGCGCGATGACCTTCACGTCCGTCGTGAAGCTCTCGATGACCACGTCGCCCTTGTAGCCGATCTTCTTCAGCGCTGCGACGATCGGCTTCCAGTCAATGTGATCGCCACCGGGCGTGCCGCGGTCGCTGCCGCAGGCGTGGAAATGTGCGAGGTGCTTGCCGGCCTTGATGATGGCGGCGGCCTGGTTCTTTTCCTCGATGTTCATGTGGAACGTGTCGAGGTGGAGCTTCACGGCCTTGCTGCCCACTGCCTTGATGAGCTTCAGTCCTTTGTCGGTCGTATTCAGGAAGTCCGTCTCGAAGCGGTTCAGCGGTTCGATGCAAAGAGTGACGCCCTTTTTCTCCGCGTATTTCGCGAGGGGCTTGAGGTTCTTCACCACGAGCGCGAAGTGCTGCTTCTGCTCCTTGTCGTCGTGTGCACCGATCCGGCCAACGACGGAATAAATCGGCCCGATGACGCTCGGGCAGCCCATGATCGCGGCCTGATCGATCAGCGTCTTCACATAGGTCGTCGCGGCCTTCTGATCCGCCGCGCTGCCGCGGAAATCACGCCCCGGCCCCATGCACGCGCAGATGCTGCCGATGGCGAGCCCCGCCTTGTCCGCCGCCGCTTTCACCGCGACGGGATCGATGTGCTCCGGCGCTTCGACGGGGATCTCGACGGTGTCGAAGCCCCACTTCTTGAACTGCGAAAAGAGCTTCACGCTCGCGGTGGTGAAGGGGCTGACGTAGAGGAAGGAATTGAGGCCGAAACGCATGGTGGATGTGGGTTGGTGGGTTGTTGTTGGAAGGAAAAGTGGACGCGCATTTGCACTGGCGTTGGTCACGGAGTCAAGCCGTGTGCTGCGTTCGATGCAGGACGATTCGCCGGGCAATTTCCGCGGCATTCCGCTCTTCCCTCTGCGCTCGCGATGCGATGGGGCAAGGGCAGCAAGCCGGGCCGCACCGTCGGGGACTTTGTGAACGTGAGCGACCTCGCGCCGACCTGCATGGAGATCGCGTGCATGAAGCCGCACGCGCAGATGACCGGCAAAAGTCTCGCCGCCGACCTCGCATTTGCGCCGACGCTCGATGAGATGCGGCACACGATGATGCGCCTGCTGAAGGAGGACGGCACCCCTCGCGCTCTTGGAAAAGGCGACGACTTCGAGTCGCTGAAATACACCGGCAACCGCGCGAAGGGCTACGGGACGTGGCTGAAAGAGCAGGAGTCCGGCGTGCTCGCAGAATTGAAAAAAAGCCCGATGAAGCCGGGTCCAAACCCGGCAAGAAAAAGAAGCAGCCGGGCGGCGACTAGGGAAATGCTGAATCATGCGGCACCGCCGTGTGTGCGGAACACAGCCGTCCCGGCTGTGATGGCAAACGGGCGTCCCGCCTGCTTTGGCGCGCGGCGGGGCAGCCGGGACGGACTGCCTGCCGTCACAGGCGGGACGCCCGTGATCCGCTTTATTCAGCCGTTCCCTGGCGTTCGCAGGCGTGGTGCGCATCCGCATTCACGCACTTATTCGCGTGTCATTCCCGCATGTGCGACTATCTCTCCCGCCCACTTCATCTGACGCACACCATTGAAACCTTTCCGCACACTCGCCGAGACCCGCACGCCTGACGGTTCACGGTTCACGCTGCACGAGCACGACGGCGAATATTTTCTGAAGCTCAACGGGCGCCAGCTCATGAGCACGACCTCGACGACTTCCGAGCTGATGCTCGCCGAGCTGCCGTGCCGGAGGCTGCGCGGGCGCGCAAATGCGGCAGTGCTCATCGGCGGCCTCGGCCTCGGCTACAGCCTCCAGCGCGTGCTCGAAATCGTCGGCCCCGATGCAACGGTGCACGTCGCGGAACTGCTCCCCGAAGTCGTCGCTTGGAACCGCGAGTTCCTCGGCAATGTGAATGGCAAGCTGCTCGACGATCCGCGCGTGAAAGTGATCACGCGCGATGTGTTTGACGTGCTGCTCCAGGCGCCGAAGCCGAGCTACGATGCGATCCTTCTCGACGTGGACAACGGCCCCACGTCGTTCGTGCAGAAAAAAAACTCGCGCATCTACGGCAGCCGCGGCTTCGGCCTCATCGCGCGCTCGCTGAAGCCGGAGGGCGAGGTTGCATTCTGGGCCGCGTGCCCCGAGCCCGGCTTCATCGAGAGCATGAAACGGAACGGCTTCAAGGCCTCGGCGTATCCCGCGAAGGCGCACGAGCACGCGAAGCGCGCCGCGCACATGATCTACGTCGCGGAAGTTGCGCCGGTCGTGCCAGCAGAAGACCGGGTGGTCGTGCCGAAGGTGCATGTGAAGCCCTGGCAGAATCTCCCGCGCCGCCGCTGAAGATTGTTTGACTGGAATCCGAACGTGCCAAAGGTGGCGAGGCGGTGGTGTCCCGTCGCTCCTCATCCCTCGCACTCGAAAGCCAAACTCCCGACAATGAATTCATTCCTCCCAAAATTCACCGTCCTGATCGCGCTGCTCGCGCTTTTTTCACCCGCCCGTGGCGCGGAGAAAGGCGGCGGCACCCTCGACATCTACTGGATTGATTCCGAGGGCGGCGGCTCGACGCTCATCGTCACGCCGGAGGGCGAATCCGTGCTCGTGGACGCCGGCAATCCCGGCGAACGCGATTCGGCGCGCATCCACAAGGTCGCCACGCAGGTCGCGGGGCTGAAGCGGATCGATCATGTCATCATCACGCACTTCCATGTGGATCATTTCGGCGGGCTCGCGGACCTCGCGGCGCTCATGCCCATCGGCACGCTGTATGACAAAGGCATCACCGCGAACAACCCTGACGCGGGCGGCACGGACAAGCTCTGGGCCGTCCTCAGCCAGCCGTATCGCGACGCAAAAGTGGAGAAGCGCGTGACCATCGCCGCGGGTGAATCGGTCCCGCTGAAGCAAGCGGCCGGCGGCCCGGCAATCGCGCTCCGCTGCCTCGGCGCGAATCAGAAATTCATCGCTCCGCCTGCCAGGCCGATGCCCGCGAACCCGCTCTGCGGCACCGTTCCGGCGAAAGCGAAGGACAAGTCCGACAATGCGAACAGCGTCGTGCTGATGCTGGAGTTTGGCGCGTTCCGATTTTTCGACGGCGGCGATCTCACTTGGAACATGGAGGAGCAGCTCGTCTGTCCGGCCAACGTCGTCGGCACCGTGGATCTCTACCAAGTGAACCACCACGGCCTCGACGTGAGCAACAACCCGGTGCTCATCCGCAGCATCGCCCCGACTGTCGCGGTGATGAATAACGGGCCGCGCAAAGGCGCGAGCAAGACTGCGTTCGAATCGCTCAAGGCCACGCCGACCGTGAGCGCCGTTTACCAGGTCCACGAAAATGTGAGCGCCGACAGCGAGAACAACACCGTGAAGGAACTGATCGCAAACCACGGCGACCTCGCGGGAAAATGCGAGGCGCACTTCATCAAGTGCAGCGTGAGCGCCACGGGCGGTTCCTACACGATGAGCGTGCCATCGCGCGGCCACACACGGGCTTTCGAGACGCGGAAGAAGTAGAGGGGATTCAAGACGGTCGCCCGACCCCGTCGTTTTCTGAAGACGCGAAGGCTGTGCGTTTCAGACTTCACGCCAGAAGTCTTCGCAGCGTGGGGCCGAGGGTGCGGGTTGCGAATGGTTTCTCGATCACGGCATCGGCGCGCAGCTTCAATTCCTCCTCGTTCGCATCGGCCAGGCTGCCGGAGTGAATCACGGTCCAGCCTCTGAAACCCGCTTGCCGGGCACGCATGAGCAGCGCCGTCCCGGACATGTGAGGCATGTCGAGATCCGACACGATCGCATCGAAGGCGGCAGGCCTTGCCGTCAGCCACGCGAGCGCGTCGGTGGTGTCCGTGGTGGATTCGACTGTGAAGCCGTCGCCGATGAGGACATCGCGCACGACTTCGATGATCGCCTGGATATCGTCCACCACGAGAATGTGCGGCGGTTTCGATGTGCCAGTTTTCTCAGCGCCAGCTTAGATCGAGGACGGCAGGGTGGCTGAACGAAAATGGCCCGGTGTTGGCATCAGTCTGTAAAGACAGAAGTTGTCCGGATGTTATTCGGGAAATTTACGGGCACGCGATTTTTTCCGCGGTCTGGATCGAGCGCATTCGGCCTCGCGTGGTGAGTGCCTGATTGCCCGACGTCCCGCGTCGCGTCAAACGCCAGCAACGGAGCGTGGCGTCCTGCATCCGATCAGCGGCGGCGATTCAGAATCTGCCGCGGCGGGTCACGCGATGATCGCCTTCGCGACTTTGCCGTACACGTCCGTGAGCCGGAAATTGCGGCCCGCGTAGCGGTAGGTGAGCTTTTCGTGATCGAGGCCGAGGAGCGCGAGCACGGTCGCGTGGAGATCGTGGATGTGCGTGACGTCCTGCACGGCCCTGCCGCCGTGGTCATCCGTCGCGCCGTGGCTGAAGCCGCCGCGCACGCCGCCGCCGGCCATCCACATCGTGTAGCCTTTTGAATTGTGGCCGCGTCCGTCGGGCTTGCCGTTACCGGGTGTGCGTCCGAATTCGCCGCCCCAGATCACGAGCGTGTCCTTCAGCAGTCCGCGCTGTTTGAGATCCGCGAGCAGGCCGGCGATCGGCTTGTCCGTCTGCGCCGCACCCGCGGTGAGGCGCGACTTGAGGTTGTTGTGATGATCCCATCCGCCGTGGCCGACTTCGATGAAACGGACGCCTGCCTCCGAGAGCCGCCGCGCCATGAGGCACTGCTTGCCGAATGAATCGGTGACGCCGCCGCCGATGCCATACATGTCGAGCGTGGCCTTGCTCTCGCCCTTCGTGTCGAGCACGCGCGGGAGTTCGCTCTGCATCTTGAACGCAAGCTCGTAAGACTGGATCACGCCTTCGATTTCCGCGTTTGCGCCGCGCCTGAGCATGTCGCGGTTCATCGCCTGCACGAGATCGATCTGCTTGCGCTGGAGGTCGGCGGGCAGGTCGGGGTTATGGATGTCGGTGACTGTCGCGGTGCTGCCTTCCTCGCGCTGCGCGCCGATGCGCGTGCCCTGATAGACCGCGGGAAGAAATGCGCTGCCGTAATTTTGCGAGCCGAACTGGATCGGCGGGCTGATCGTCACGAAGCCCGGCAGGCTTTCATTCTGCGAACCGAGGCCGTAGAGCGTCCACGCGCCGAGCGAGGGGCGCACAAACTGCGTGCTGCCGGTGTGCATCTGCACGAAGGCCTGCGGATGGTTCGGGATGTCGGTGGTCATGCCACGCAGGAGGCAGAGATCGTCCGCGTGCTGCGCGACATTTGGAAATGCGGACGAGATCCACAGCCCGCTCTGGCCGTGCTGAGACCAGTCGAATGGCGACGCGAAGAGGCGGCCTTTTTCGCCAGACTTGCCATCATCTTTCTTCAGCCCGGGCTTGTAGTCGAACGTGTCCATGTGCGACGGCCCGCCCTGCATGGCGAGGAAGATGACGCGCTTCGCCTTTGCCGGAAAATGCGGCGCGCGCACTGCGAGCGTGGCGGCTGATGCGGCGGCGGACGCGTGTCCCGCGAGTCCCTGGAGTGCGAGCCAGCCGAAGCCGGCGGACACGGTCTTGAGGACATCACGGCGCGTGAGCGGCATGGGCATCACGGCGTTGCATTGGTGTGGGGCGTTGTTCATGGCGGCAGGGGATTTAGATTTAGGATTTAGAATTGAAGATTTTTTCCGGGCTGTGAGCGGCCTGTGATTCAAAGTAGCCGCCGACAGCAGGAGCCGGGCTGATCCTTCTCGATCCTCTCGATAAAACAGAGGAATCGAGAAGCAGGACGGCGTGCATCTGGGGAGCGCGTGCGCCCCGCGCGCCGTATTTCGCGCCTCGCGGAATACATCCGGGCACCCAAGGCGATCCTAACACAAGCTGACGTCCGATGTGCTGCGCGGGGGCGCGCAGCACTGCGCGCGGGGCGCGCGCGCTCCCCGGATGCACACAGTTCCTTGGAGCGAGAAACTGGTTTTTTGACATGGCGCGGCTTCCGTGAAAATCGAGGTTCAAAAATCTGACATCCATGTTTTTTAGGAGGTTCATCGCGGCTCAGTTCACGTAGCGGAATTCCGCTGAGGCGAAGAGCGCCTGGCAAAAAGTGGCCCACGCGAGCTGCGCGGCGGCATTCTGATCGCCCTTTTTCAGCGGGACGAGTGCCTTTGCCTCGTTGATCAAATATTGGTCCGCGCGTTTGCGCTCCTCGGCGGTCGAGGGGCGGCCGAGCGCGAGATGGTAGGCGTAGTTCAGGCGGGTGGGATAGTCGGCTTTCGTCGCGAGGATGCGCTTCGCCATCGCGTTGGCCTGATCCCGGACGAACTCGTTGTTCATCATGAAGAGCGCCTGCGACGGGACGTTCGTCGTGTCGCGCGTGGCGACGACGAGGCTCGGCTCGGCGAAGTCGAAGACCTCCAGCACGTCCGGCACGAAGTCGCGCACGATCGGGAGATACACGCTGCGGCGCCTGCCCTCGTAACCGGAGAAAATTTCCGGGCGGATGCCTTTGCCGATGTAGCCGTCGCCGACGGATGCGACGACGGAGCCGTTCGGCGGCGTGGCATCGAGCTGGCCGCTGGCGGCGAGCATGGCGTCGCGGATGGCCTCTGCATCGAGGCGGCGCTGCGAGGCGTGCCAGAGCAGGCGGTTGTCGGGGTCGGTCTCCTGCGCGAACGACTCATTCACGCTCGAGAGCTGGTAAGTATGACTGAGCACGAGCGAGCGGACCATTTTCTTCACGCTCCAGCCGTCCTTCGCAAACTGCACCGCGAGCGTGTCGAGCAGTTCGGGGTGGCTCGGCTTCTCGCCAGTCGCGCCGAAATTATCCGCGCTGCGCACGAGGCCCGCGCCGAAGAGGTGCAGCCAGATGCGGTTTACGGCGACGCGCGCGGTGAGGGGATTCGTGGGTGCCGTGAGCCAGCCTGCGAGTTGCAGGCGGCCGCTCTCGCTCTCGGAAATTTTCGGTGCCTCGCCATTCGTGAGCACGGGGACGAAGCCGCGCGGCACCATCTCGGTCGGCTGATCGATTTCGCCGCGGATGAGGATGCGCGTGTCGGTGCGCTTGCCCTCCATCACGCCCATGCAGAGTTCGCCTTCCTGCTTGATCGGGGGCTCGTAGCCCTTGCCCTTCTTTTTTTTCGCCGCTCCCTCGGCAAATGCGGCGGTTTTCTTTGAAGCCGTCGTCGGCGTGGCGGTCGTGGATTCTGTCACCGCGCCTGCAAAACGCTTCTCGATCCGTGCGAGCGCCTGTTCCTTTTGCGCGGGAGTCATCTTCGCGAGGCGTGCGGCGATTCCTGGCTTGTTCGCAGCGAGTTGCTGGAGGCGTGCGTCCGCAGCCGCGACGGCGCCTGCGTTTGACACGGGCGGTGCCGCGGGCGCGGGCGTGGTCGCAGCGGTCTGGGCGGAAGTCCTCGCGCCTTCGCCAGAAAGCGTGAGGAGCGGAGTGCCGTTGCGATTTTTTCCACCCGCCGCAGCCGTGCCGAAGTAGGTCTCGGTACTCTTGAAAATCCCCGCCATCGCGTAGTAGTCCCGCTGTGCGATCGGATCAAATTTGTGATCGTGGCAGCGCGCGCACGCCACGGTCACGCCGGTCACGGCGCGCGTGGTCACGTCAATCTGCTCGTCCACGAGATCCATGCGGAACTGCTCCTTGTTTTTTTCATTCAGCCCCTTCGGGCCGAGCGCGAGGAAGCCGGTGGCGATGAGGTGGCGGTTCTTCTCCGCATCGCTCGTGTGCGGCAGCAGATCCCCGGCGATTTGTTCGCGGATGAATTCATCGTACGGCTTGTCCGCATTGAACGATGCGATGACGTAGTCGCGGTATTTCCACGCGGCTGGAAAAGTGAAGTTCCGCTCCTTGCCGGTGCTCTCGGCGTAGCGCGCGACGTCGAGCCAATGGCGGCCCCAGCGTTCGCCGAACTGCGGCGACGCGAGCAGTCGGTCCACGATTTTTTCAAATGCGTTCGGCGACTTGTCCTTCACGAACGCCTCCACTTCGTCGGGCCGCGGCGGCAGTCCGATGAGATCAAAATACACGCGCCGAATCAGCGTCGTGCGATCCGCGTCCGCGACGGGCTTGATTTTCGCAGCCTCCTGCGCGGCGAGGATGAAGCGGTCCACGTCCGTGCGCGCCCACGCCTTGTCCTGCACCGCGGGCGCGGCGTGCGCCTTCGGAAGCTGGAACGCCCAGAATTCCTTCGCCTTCACCGCATCCCATTCGCGCTTCGCGACCGGCTTCATGGCGAGCGAACCGCCGTTGCGCGGATCGGGCGCGCCCATTTTGATCCACTGCTCGAATTTCGCGATCACGTCATCCGGCAATTTTCCGCCCTCCTTTTTCGGCGGCATCTGCATGTCGGAATCTTCGTAGCGGATGGCCTTCATCAGCAGGCTCTCCACCGGGTCGCCGGGCACGACGGCGTGGCCCGACTCGCCGCCCAAGCGGATGCTCTCGCGCGTGTCGAGCGACAGGCCGCCCTTCTGCTTGCCGGACTCGCGCGAATGGCAGTCGTAGCATTTCTGTGCGAGCACCGGACGGATGAATTTCTCGAAAAACTCCACGCCCGCCGGGTCCTGCTTCTCTGCGGTGACCGGTGCATCTGGCGTGATGGCTGCACCGGCGAGCGATGCCGTCGCGAGGAAAAAAGAGGAGGCTGCGAATTTCATGGGGCGGTGCGTTGGGTTGCAGTTTGAATAGCGGTGCGTGCGTGTCTTTGGACACAGGATATTCATGTGCCCTTGTATTGGGATTCTCACGTCCCAGTGCCGGGGCCGGCGCACCGCCACAGCCGCCGTCCGGAATCCGGATCGTTGACGCGATTGCCATGCTGAAATGATGCGGCGGGCGTGATCGGTTCCGCGTCCAAAATGAGCGCTGCTCCGTGGCGTCGCGGCGCAAAGCAGCGTAGCTCTCCAGGGCTGCGCGGCATGTGGGCGGGACGCAGCGCAGCTCTGGAGAGCTACGCGACAGGGCGTCGGCGGATTATTTTGGTGTTCGACTTCCTGGCGCGATTCGCTCAGGCAATCCACCGTGATCCGCCCGAAGAACCCCGCTGTGTTCGCGCAACTCGCGCTCTGCTTTGCCGCCGTGCTGTCCGCATCCGCCGCGGAGATCAAGCCGCCAGCCGAGACGCACTTTTTCACCGGCGCGCAGTCGTGCGCGTCGAGCAGTTGCCACGGCGGCGGCACGGGCAGGAATGAATTCCTCGTCTATCAAAAGAAGGATCGTCACGTGTTCGCCGCGGGCATTTTGGGGAAGGGGACTTCGCTGAAAATCGCCGAGGCGCTCGGCCTCGGCGAACCGACGAAGGCCGCGCAATGCACGGTGTGCCATTCGCCGATGGAGGCCGTCGCGGCGACACGGCTCGCGCCCGAGATGAAGCAGACGCCCGACCGCGGCGTGAGCTGCGAGGCGTGTCACGGGGCGGCGGGCGAGTGGCTGCGTTTTCACACGCGCAAAGATGCGACGTATCAGCAGATTCTCGCGACGGGCCTGCGCGATTTGATTGATGTCGGCGGACGCGCGAATGCGTGCGTCGCGTGTCACCTGAACCTCGACGAAAAGATCCGGCAAGCGGGCCACCCTGAGCTGTTCTTTGAACTCGACGGCCAGGCCGCGCTGGAGCCTCCGCACTACGTGGACGCGCGGCCTTCGATCGGCCCGCGCTCGTGGATCACCGGCCAGGCGACGGCGCTGCGTGAGATGAGCTGGAAGCTTTCCACGGCGCGCGACGAACGGCTGGCCGTGCGCTGGAAGGCGCTCGTGTGGCTGCTCCAGATGACCGAGGCCGGCGCAAAGGAACTGCCGTCCGGCGAAGATTTTTCCGCGATGCAGGGGGCGGCAGACCTTCTCGCGCGCAAGGTGTCGCGCGAGGTCTGGACGAAAAATCAGATCACGGGGCAGCTCAGAAAATACGCTTCGTCGCACAAAGAGTTCAGCGACGCAAAAGCGGATCGCACTGCACTCCGGCGGCGCGCGGAAGTTCTCGTGCCCGCGATGGACCGGCTGTGGGCGGCATTGAAAAAGGAAGGCGGCGTGGTGACACCCGGCTTTGAGAAATCGCTGAACGCGGTGAGCATGCTCTCACACGAAGGCGACGACTTCGCCCCGGCGGAATTTGCAAAGGCGCTCGGCGAACTGGAAGCGCAGATCGATTCGGCGCTGAAGCCGTAAGGAAGGAAGTTCATGGCGCGGCGCGAGTGGAGCGCCGTCGTCCTTGGCGGCCAGCTTCGGCGTCGGCGCGGGATCGGGGAACAATTTCTCCAACCCTTCGCGCCGTGCGCGTGCGTGTCCGCTGAGGCCGTTGAGCTGCGCGATGAAATCTGCGTTCAAATCTGCGTTCATCTTTTCCCCGAGCGCCGCGCCGGGAAATGCAAAGCCGACCGCCGTGCCGCCACGACACGCGCACGATGGATTGCTCCGGCACCGTCGTCACCACGCGGATGCGGAATGTGAGCTTGTTAACCTCGCCTGAGCCGCGCGCGACTTTGTCGCCGAGATCCACCTGATCCTGTGCGAGCAGCGGAGCCGCGGCGAAAACGAGACAGGCGCAAGGCAGCAGCGCGATGTGACGGTGGAAGAAGGGCGGGGGATTGCGATGGACGGGCATGGCGGTCTGCCGATGCTGCTCCGTTCGTCGGAAAAATCGAGATGACCCCGCAGTGTCCTCAACACAATCGCCACGAGGCTTTCGCCCGTTCGTAACGTGTGTTTTCGGAATCTTCGGCGTTCTTTGTGACTTATGAAGACAAGACTCAGGCAACTCTGGTATCTCGCCGCCATCGCCGTATTCCTCGTTTGCGCGCTGGTATCCGCCGTGCGGGGCATCTTGCGACCCGGAAAGACCGCCCGCTTGGATCCCGCGCGCGCGCACGGGCAATAGCAGACTGTTGGAAAACCGATGCGGCGCGATGTAACGCGGGCAATCCTGCCCGCACATCGGCGATGCGGACGGCATTGTCCGCGTTACCCTAAAAGCGGGAATGGAAACCACGGATGACACGGATGGCACGGATAGGAAGGGACTTGCCGCCGATGGGGTACTCACCCCGTGGGTGAACGGGTTTTCGCCCATCCACCGGCCTAATCTTCTTCATCCGTGGCATCTGTGTAATCCGTGGTAAATC
>BJFP01000054.1:0-13091 GCA_014189875.1 Verrucomicrobiota bacterium
CATCCAGACTCAGCCGCACAAAGAGCGCTTCGACTCCGCTGCCGCGCAGCAGCCCGTCGATGCGTTCGAGTTGGATTTCAAAATCGGTGTAATCCTTGTTGCCGATGACCTGCGGCAACGCTGGACAAAGCGGCAATTGAAACGGCAGGATGTCGGCGGTCGGCGATGATGTTGTGCTCAAGACCCAACCTTATAGCAGGCCAATTTCGGGCGTGACGGCAAAATTCGCCGCTCATGCCCGTCTTTTTTCACCCGCAAACCCGCTCCAGTGCTTGTTCCCAGAGCTCAGGACGGAATCTAAGTAATGCTAATTGCGCCGAATAACACTAGCATAGGTGTATTGGGCTTCGTGCGCCGCCTAGCGGAAAGCGTGCCAACCACCGGCAGCACCAGTATCTTCCCCTGTTCACCGGCTCTTGGTGATGATGGTTTCGCTGATGGTTTCGCCCTCCGCCCGGCAATAAGCACAGACCCGATGGGAAAATATTGCCGGGAAAGAAAATCCTGCCGAGCATTTTCCTCGATGCTCGCCATGTCCG
Organism: Verrucomicrobiota bacterium; assembly: GCA_014189875.1. Taxonomy (GTDB): domain Bacteria; phylum Verrucomicrobiota; class Verrucomicrobiia; order Chthoniobacterales; family Chthoniobacteraceae; genus SXWH01. The sequence goes on from BJFP01000054.1 coordinate 540, forward strand.
GCTCCGGTTGTGATTTCCTGGATATGAGATTCTCTTGGCCGACGGGCGAAGAATGCAAGGAGCCTGCAGTCGCCCGCCGCCTGACATTGTCGGCAGTGGCATCTAAGCGGGAGATCGCGTTGCTGCCCAAGGAGGCGGTTCCCGCCTTTGGAATTGTGATGCAGTGACGCATGGGAGCGGGGAACATCGTGAAATTACACGCAGCATGAAAAAGCTAGCTCGGGCAAAACACCGCGCGCTTACACCATCGGCCACCGCGGAATCAAAGACCTCCAATATGCTTGTCCCGCTTTCCCACGAAGGGAGCCGCGGAATGCCGTGAATGTGTCCGGTACAGGCACCATGGCACGGACGCTGCTAAGCGCCGCCTGTCATGTATCCGCTACTCATCTCCGCCGCCTCTACCATCGCCAGCAAATTGATTGATAACTGGAGCACCGCCAAGGCATCAAAAGCTGCCACTTCCACGGAAAACTTTGCCGCTCTGCTGGAAAAAAACGCCGCTTCCGCCTCCACCGCGGCCTCGGCCCGCGAGACCCAAATCGCAGCGCTCCGACAAAAATTGTTGGATTCTCCGGAGGTCAGCACCCTCATCGCCACTGCCGATCCTTCCAAGCAGCCGACGCTCACGCTCGGCACGGACGGCACGCTGACGGCGCAGGCCTCTGATCGCCGGACGACAACCCTCCATCTCTCACCGGGCACTGCTGCCACCGCACGCGAACTCGCCACATTGACCGCCTCCTCCACTGCCACGCGACTCGAAACAGCCGGGCAGACGCAGGTGAAGTCCGCCGCGAAAACCTCCGCCTAAACGCGCTGCTGCAATGATCCAGGGAATCTTCAACCAGGGGACTTACGCAGCGTCCAAGCAACTGCTGGATGCGAGCGTCGTTCGCCACGAAGCGCTCGCTTCGAATCTCGCGAACATCGAGACCCCGGGTTACAAGCGCGTGGATTTGCCGCAGGATTTTGCAAAGCAATTTGCCACCAGCCTGCGCAATGGCGGCACCGCCCCCACGCCTGCGCTTGCCGTGGACACCGCCGCTCCGGCGCAGCGCGCGGACGGCAACAATGTCTCCCTCGACAAGGAGCTTCTTTCCATGAACCGCAACGCCGCCGAATACGATGCTCTTACCGAGTTCGTCAGCGGCTCCCTCAAACAACTCCGCGTGGCCATCACCGGCCGCACTGCCTGAGCACACCCATGAACTTCATTACCGGCCTGAACTCCACCGCCAGCGCGCTCCAAGCGGAAAAAACCCGCATGGACGTCGTCTCCCAAAACATCGCCAACGCCCACACGACACGCGACGTGAACGGCGAGGCATATAAGCGCAAGGTCGTCAGCTTTGAATCCGCGCTCGACGCCAGCACCGGCGGCACCGGTGTGCGCGTTTCCAAAATCACTGACGATTCCACTCCCGGCGAACTAGTCCGCAACCCGCAGCACCCCCACGCCGACAAGGATGGCATGGTGCAGATGCCTAATGTGAACACTTCCATGGAAATGGTGGATCTCATCAGCGCCTCGCGGGCCTACGAAGCTAATCTATCCGTCGCACGCAACGCCCGCCAGATGGCGACCAAGGCACTTTCCATTGGGAGATAAGGGACCATGATCGTCGGCAATTTATCCAATCTGAGGCCCGCGGAAATCGGGCTCCCCGCCCTCGCAAAATTCACGCCGGCCTCGGAAGCCGCACCCGGCGCGAAGGCTGCGCCCTCCGGCATCGGCAATGGCGCGGGCTTTTCCAATTTCATCGAGCGCGCGATCGGCGAAGTGGACTCGAAGCTCCAGGTCGCCGATGCCGAGAAGGCCAAGGTGCTCACCGGGGAGACTAACAATCTTCATCAGGCGGTGATAGCCATGCAGGAAGCTAATGTTGCATTCTCCCTCATGGTCGAGGTCCGCAACAAACTGGTCGAGAGTTATCAGGAACTGATGCGCACGCAGGTGTAATGACTATCTGTCTATTATGAAGGAATACCTCAAACAAATCCGCAACCTTTGGAGCCAGCTTGGCATCAATCAGCGCGTGTCGCTCGCACTGGCCATTCTGGCTGTCATCGGCGGCATGACGGCGCTGTTCCTCTGGGCGCGCAAGCCGAACATGCAGCTCTTGTACGGGCGTCTCGCGCAGAAGGACGCGGCCGAAGTCGTCGCCGCTGTGCAGGCCGCGGGCGTGACTTACGAAATCGGCGGCGGCGGCAATTCGGTCTTTGTCCCGGCGGGCGAGGTTCACAAGTTGCGCATGACGCTCGCCGGAAAAGGAATCCCTTCCGGTGAAGGCATCGGATTTGAGGTCTTTGACAGGCCAAATTTCGGCATTAGCGAATTCGTCCAACGCACCAATTACGTTCGTGCGCTCCAGGGTGAACTTGCCCGGACCATCTCACAGCTCAACGGCGTCAGATCCGCGCGCGTGCTGATCGTCATGCCGGAAAACCGCCTGCTGTTCACCGACGCGAAAGCGAAGCCGACCGCTTCCATCTTCATCGAAGGCAACATATCCACGGACAGCGTGAATTCGGTCCGCTCGCTGGTCGCAAACGCGGTCGAGGGTCTGCGGATGGACGATGTTTCCGTGGTGGATCACCACGGCACGGTGCTCACCGAAAATATGCGCGACGATCCGCAGCTCGGCGCCGCTTCCGGCCAGATGAAGCTGCGGAAGAATGTCGAAAGCTATTTCACCCAGAAGGTCGAAACGATGCTGACCAAGGTGCTCGGGGCTGGCAATTCGGTCGTGCGGGTCTCCGCGGAAATCGATCCCGAAACCACCACTCGCACGGAGGAAAAATTCGACCCGGAGGCCCAGGTGCTCCGCAGCGACACGAGCACCGAGGACAGCACCATCACGACCGAAAGCACGGAGACCGCAGCGGGTGCCGGCGCATCGGCAAATCTGCCCGGCACGGCGGGCGGGCAATCCGGCGCAAAACCCAACGGCAAGAACAGCGAGCAAGTGCGGAAGAACAAGACGCTGAGCTACGACATCAATCGCACCACTCTGAACTCGACCCGCGCGCCGGGCGGCATCACGCGCCTGACGGCCTCCGTGGTCGTCGCCGCGAAAGCGCAGCCGCGGACGGCTCCCGAATTGGACAGCCTGCGGCGCATGGTCGTGAACGCACTGGGCATCAAGGCGCCCGAGAAGGAACTGGCCTCGATGGTGACGATGGAGGAGGCGCCCTTCGAGGCCGCGCCCGTGCAGAAGGCGAATCTCACGGAGCTTGCGTGGAGCCACGCGGATCTGATCAAGAGCGCATTTTCCATCCTGATCGCGCTCGGCCTGATCGTGGTCTTTTTCCGCAGCGTCAAACACGCGAAACCCGACAGCATCCCGATCGAGTTGCTCAAGTCGGAGCCGGAGAGCGTCGCCGCATTGCCGGGCGGAATCACCCCGCAGGAACTTAATAAAATGATCCAGCAGAAGCCTGAGAACGTGAGTGTGGCCATGCAAAACTGGATGGCGAGTGACAAAGGATAATATCTCCCCATGGCCATCGAATACTCCAAGCTAACTAAGACGCAGAGGCTCGCCGCATTCCTCATCACAGTCGGTCCCGAGAGCGCCGGGATGATGATGAAGAATTTCGCGAGCGCCCAACTCGAGCTCATCTGTCGCGAGATCGCCCAGATGCCGGTGCTCCACGCGAGCGTGCAAAGTGAAGCGCTTCGCGAATTTTCCACCATCGTCTCGAATGGCCTCAGCTCCTCGCTTGGCGGCGTGCAATTTGCCCAGACGATGCTCGGCCAGGCGAAAGACGAATCCGAGGCGGCAGCCATCCTGAACCGCTGTGCCCCGGTCACCACCGGCGCGGGGGGCGAAGAGATCCGCCACATGGACGGCCGGCAGTTGTTCACCCTCATCAAGAACGAGCAACCGCAGACGATCGCCTTCATTCTCTCCTGTCTGGAACCGAAAAAGGGCGCCGAACTTGTCAGCTTGCTCGATTCGGAGGTGCGCGAGGAGGTTCTCGAGCGGTTCGGCTCGATGGATGGCGCCTCGCAGGAGGCAATGGCCAAGGTCGCGAAAAAGCTGAACCCGAATGTGGACCGCCGCGGCCCGCAGCAGATCGCGCAGCGATCCGGCGGCGTGAAGGCGTGCGTGGATGTCCTCAATCAGCTCAACAAGGATCTCCGCAAGACGCTGATCACCCGTCTGGAAGAGCGCGATACCACACTGGGCGAAGCGATACGGAAGCAGCTTTTCTTTTTCAAGGATCTCATCCGTCTCTCGCCCCCCGACCTCCAGCGCGTCCTGCGCGAGGTGGATATGGCAACCATTCCAGTGGCGCTCAAAGGCGTCAAAGCGGATGTCGTGGACGCGGTGCTCGGCGCGTTGTCGAAGCGTGCCGCGCAGTCGGTCCGGGAGGAAATCGAACAGCTCGGTCCGCAGAAAATCAAGGACGTGGAAGTCGCGCAGGAGCGGGTGATCGAAATCGTCCGCAAACTCGAGGAAAGCGAAGAAATCAGCCTGGAGAGCGGAGACGAGGACAATGTCGTCATCTAATTTGTTCGTCCATTTTTCGGTTCCGCCGCGCGCGATTTTCATCGCGGGAACACCGCCCCCGGAGGCCACGTACTCGCAGGAGCAATTCGATGCCGCGTGCCTCGAAGCCCGCCAGCGCGGAGCCGGTGAAGCCACGGAACTCATGGAGCGCCAGATGCTCGAACTTCGTGCGGATGCCCTGCAGCTCCAATCGGGCACGTTTTCAAAACTGACCGCCGTCCATGCGGAGTTGATTGCGCAATTCCGCACGCTCCTGCCGGCTCTGGCCACCGAAGTCGCCTCGCGCGTGCTCGCCGCCACGCCCATCTCGCAGGACACCGTGCTGGGCATCGTGAATGAGTTGCTCCGGGGCATCGATCACGGCAGCCCCGAACTCGAAGTCCGCCTTTCCACTCGCGATCTCGAACTGATTGCAGGACACGAGGCTGACTTCCGCGGAAAACATCCGGCGCTCACTTTCCGGGCGGATGCCGAGCTGAAGCAGGGCGACTGCATCGTGCAGAGCCGCTTCGGCATGCTCGACGGACGCATCGCCACAAAACTGCAGGTCTGCAAGGAGGCTCTCCATGCGACGTAATGTCGCAGAGGCATTGGCAGCGCCGGACATGCTCGGCGCAGACAAACTTCTCGTGAGCCTGCGCTCGCTAAACCCGGTGCGCCGTGTCGGACGCGTGGTGCGCGTGGTCGGGCAAATCATCGAATCCCACGGGCCGAATGTCGCGCTGGGTGAAGTCTGCACGATCCGATCGCAGTCCGGCGAACCGCCCATTCAGGCCGAGGTCGTCGGCTTTCGCGATCATCACATTCAGTTAATGCCGCTGGGCAACATGCCGCGTCTGCGCCCCGGAAGCGAAGTCGTCGCCGCGGGCACCGGCGCGGACGTGCCGACCGGTTCCGCGCTGTGCGGAAGGGTGCTCGACGGCCTCGGCAATCCGATTGACGGGCTCGGTCCCATTGTGTCCTCGCGACGCCGACCGCTGCGGGCGGCGGCACCGGACCCGCTCAAGCGCCGCCGCATCCGCGAGCCGTTTGCCACCGGCGTGCGTGCGGTGGACCTCTTCACGCCCGTCGGCCGCGGGCAGCGGATGGGAATCTTCGCCGGCAGCGGCGTGGGAAGATCCACATTGCTCGGCATGAGGGCGCGGAACGCGGCGAGCGATGTGAATGTGATCGCACTGATCGGGGAGCGCGGTCGTGAGCTGCGCGATTTCATCGAAGGCGATCTCGGTCCCGCTGGCTTGGCGCGATCCGTCATCGTTTGCGCCACGTCCGATCAGCCTGCGCCGCTCCGGCTCCGAGCCGCGCTGCTCGCCACCGCGATCGCGGAGGAGTTCCGCGATGCGGGACGCGAGGTGCTTTTCATGATGGATTCCGTGACACGGTTTGCGATGGCGCAACGCGAGATCGGCTTGGCGGTCGGCGAGCCTCCGAGCAGCCGCGGATACACGCCCTCCGTCTTTGCGATCCTGCCGCAATTGCTCGAACGCACGGGCGCGGCCGAGCATGGAACCATCACCGCATTTTACACTGTGCTCGTCGAGGGCGACGACATGAACGAGCCGGTGACGGACGCCGTGCGGGGCATTCTCGACGGTCACCTCGTGCTCAGTCGCGCGCTGGCAACCGCCAACCGCTTTCCGGCAATCGACGTGCTCGAAAGCCTGAGCCGGCTCGTGCGGGATCTGAGCACAGCGGAGGAACTCGCGGTCGCTTCAGAAGCACGCGACCTCCTGGCTTTGTACCGGAAAAACGAAGACCTGATCACGCTCGGGTCCTATACCGCGGGCACCAACCAGCGGCTCGATCGCGCCATCGCACTGAACGACCCGCTGACGCTGCTCCTCCGGCAGCAGATGGACGAAGCCGCCCCGCGCGCCGCCGGCCTGCAACGGCTCTCAGCACTTCTGCGTCCATGAAACGCTTCGTTTTCCGGCTCGATTCCATTCTCAAAATGCGTGCACGCGAGGAAGATGCCGCACGCGAGATCCTCGATCGCTGCCTGAGCGCACAGCGCCGTGCCGAGGGCGATCTCGACGAAGGCACGCTCCAACTGGAGCGCTGTGAACAGGCGATGGCCAGCCAGCGGGCTGGAAAGTCGAGCATCCACGCGCAACTGATGAGCCTGAATGGAGCGCGCGTCGAACGCGAGCACTGCGACCGCCTCGCTGCCCGCGTCGCCGCAGCCACGCGGGATACGGAAGCCAAACGCGGCTTGTTCCAGACGGCCAGGCGAAAGCATCAGGCCATTCTCCGGCTCCTTGAACGCCACAGCCGCGCGCACGCCACAGCCGAGCAGCGTCGCGAAGAAATCGAGCTATCCGACCTCATCATCTCGCGCCACGCACCGGCAAACACCCGGGCATGTGCATAATGAAACATCGAAACACTAACAAGCTCCAAGCTATTCCGGGTCCCGGTTTTGCACTGGCCCGCAAACCATCACATTAGCCATGAAAATACTCACCTCGCGCTGGAGTCTCGCCATCCTCGCCATGCTGATCTACGTGGGCACGTCCTCCCTGCTGATCCTCAAGGAGGTCGGGAAGACAAAAGAGCTGCCAGCGTCACCAACGGAAAGGCCGCCCAAAGTGTGGAGCTTCAAAACACAGGCCGTGGACGAACTTATCGCCGAACTTCACAACGAGCGCGAACGGATGACGGAGGAGCGCAAGAGTCTCGAAACCGTGAGGGGCCGGTTCACCTCCGAACGGGCTGAAGTCGAACAAGTGCGTGATGAGATCAAGGCGCTCCGCGATGCGCTCGATCAACGGATAATCCAAATAGAGGAAAGCGAACTGAAGAACCTCAAGGCACTCTCGATCACTTACTCGACAATGAAACCAGCCGCAGCGGTCACGATACTTCGCGAGATGGATGAAACCATGGCGGCGAAAATTCTCGCGCTGATGAAGCCGGATCGGATCAGCGCGATTCTCGAGGAAATGTCCAAGACCCGTGAGAAGTCGGGAGAGGAAGCGATGGCGCGTCGCGCAGTCCGCCTCTCGGACAAGCTGCGCCTCCTGCAAGCGACAAAAAAAAACCCGTCCTGATTTCCATCCTACAGCCATGAAAATCCCTCAAGCGCCCGTTACCGGCACACACCTCGGCTCGAGTCACATTGCGTCGAAGCACACGGCCCCCGTCCGCGATTCCGGCAGTTCCACGTTCGAGGAATTGCTGGTCGTAGCACGGGGAAATTCCTCCGAGGGCAAGGAGGGCAACAAGGCCAAGCGAACCCCTCACGACAGGGACCGGCAAGACACCGCCGATTCCAGGCTTCAAGACGCGCAGCGATTCATGGCGACACAGGCTCCGCAAATTCCGGCGGCTCAGCCGCCGCCACCCGCGCCGGCGACAGGTGAATTCGGAGACGCTCCAACGGATTTCGACACGACGTCTGCACGCGGAACAGAAGGCATGGCTAATGGCGCGGCCACGACGGGGACCGCGGATGAATCCGCATCGCCTGCGGGGTCTCGCGGCATGGCAGCAGATGCGTCCGAGCCCAACGGAAGTTCCAGCGAAGCGCACACGGCCACTTCAACCGCACTCGTTGGTACGGATGCAGCCACGCAGCAGGTAAACTCCGACTCTCCGGGGCCAAACAGGGACCGCCAGGACACCGCCGATTCCAGGCTTCAAGACGCGCAGCGATTCATGGCGACACAGGCTCCGCAAATTCCGGCGGCTCAGCCGCCGCCACCCACGCCGGCGACAGGTGAATTCGGAGACGCTCCAACGGATTTCGACACGACGTCTGCACGCGGAACAGAAGGCATGGCTAATGGCGCGGCCACGACGGGGACCGCGGATGAATCCGCATCGCCTGCGGGGTCTCGCGGCATGGCAGCAGATGCGTCCGAGCCCAACGGAAGTTCCAGCGAAGCGCACACGGCCACTTCAACCGCACTCGTTGGTACGGATGCAGCCACGCAGCAGGTAAACTCCGACTCTCCGGGGCCAAATCCATCGGCAAAGTCTTCCACCGCCACGGACGTGACGCCGCAGATTCTCGCAGCCGAAAAGACGAATTTCCCTCTAAATTCCAATGAAATCACCGCTGCGGCAGTGGATGGCACGCTCGTTGCTAGGGAACGCCGTGCCATGCCGGAACACCTGAACGAACCCCATTTGAAACCGAATCCCACTACCGATTCATCCATCGGAGACATCGTGAATGGAACGAAGCTTTCATCCGCGCAGGAAAAACTTGCCGTTCTGCGCAGGAGCGAACCCGAACAATCCACGGTGCCAGTTTCTTCTGCTCCCACAACCAGCCTTTTGGAAATCCACGGCCAGCCTGCCGCACCGGGCATATTGCCGGGCGGGAACGAATCCACCGGCACGGCTGAGCTTCACTCCGTGGGTCAGATCATCGGCCACACGATGGAGCTTGCGGAACGGGTTAACTTAAAGGGCGGCAATCATGCCGAAGTCCAGATGCGCCTGCCCGACGGGAAGGAAGTCACCGTGTCACTGCATCTCACAAATGGAGAATGGAAACCGGTATTCAAGACCGACACGGAAGCACTTAGCCGGGCGTTGGAACAGGGTTGGCAGCAGACTGGCGCGCAGTCGCCGGCCCGCACCGTGCGTTTTGGCACTCCTGTTTTTGAATCCGCGCAGTCCCACACCGGTCTCAGCGGAGGTACGGATCAGCAGCCCGATGCCCAAAAGCGCTCCTTCACTCGCCGCGAGGAGGATAGCTTCTTCTCCACGGTTCCTAGCCGGAACCGCCGATCCTCAGCACCAATGTATCCCGCACACCTGCCGGTTTCCAACACAGTCCGCCTTTACGCGTAAAATCCTATGACTATCTCACCAATTACCTCCACCGCATCATCCGCCACGAATTCCCTCACCGGCACGGCGACGATACTTCCCAAGCAGAAGCTGGATCAGGGCGACTTCCTGAAACTGCTGACGACCCAGCTCTCGTATCAGGATCCGATGAATCCGATGACGGACACGCAGTTCATTTCCCAGATGGCGAACTTCAGTTCGCTGGAGCAGATGAGTTCGCTGTCGTCGAACTTCGAAAAATACAGCAGCGCGCAGAGTGTCTCCGCGGCCCAGATTCTCCTCGGCAGCACCGTCACGTTGGGACCGGACGGCGAGCAAGTCACCGGAATCGTCAGCGAAGTCAGAACCGAGAGCGGCTTGCCACGCCTGATAGTCAACGGAGGAAGTTACGATCCCGCCACGGTCACCAGCGTCCAGATGACCGGCACAACCGCGGCCTCCGCGAAATAGCTGCCAGCCGCCCCGGCCTTTCACCATCTGATTCTCACACAGTTCCTCAAATAAAGTCAAACTCACATATAACTCACACACCCCATGTCACTCACATCCTCACTCAACGCCGCAGTCAGTGCCCTGAATGCCTTTACCACCGGCCTTCAAGTCATCTCGAACAACATCTCAAACATCAACACTGTCGGCTATAAGAGTTCGCGGACGGACTACAGCGACAGCTTCTCCGACATCCTCCGGAAATCTGCGCCAGCACCCGCCTCAGGCTCCGGATCAAACACCGACCCATTGCAGGTCGGGAGCGGAGTAAAGGTCGGCGCCCTCAACAGCAACTTTTCGCAAGGCTCGCTCAATTCGACCGGAAAAAGCACAGACCTCTCCATTTCTGGCGCAGGGTTTTTCGTGGTGCGCGACAGTGCCAATGATCTCAACTATGCCACGCGGGCGGGAGACTTCCGTATTGATGACTCGGGTTACCTGGTCACCAACGGCGGATTCCGCGTGCAGGGCCTTTCCGATGGCGCAGCGACCTATTCTGCCATCGACGACAATGGCGCCTTGCGCTACGTGATAACTGCCACGCCTCCCGCGGCAGTGGGCGACATCAAGGTGGATTTTAGCGTGAGCATCGGAAGTGGGCTGACTAATGATACTGCAGGCGCGTTCACCAATGCCCAAGTGGAAGCATCGAAGCCCACCGTGCGCTCGTTCAGGGTGGATCAGCGCGGGGATGTGGTGATGAAGCTTTCCAACGGGGACAGCTTCAACCGGGGACGCGTATTGCTCCAGAATTTCAGCGACCCCAACGCCCTGACTCGCTCTGGCGACAATCTTTTCTTCGGCTTTGCTGACTCGGGACCCATCGGAGGTCTGGCGCTCAGCGATGCCAACAACGGAGCCGGAACCAATGGACTCGGGCAGATCATAAATGGCGCACTCGAGGTGTCTAATGTGGACCTTACCAAAGAGATGACAGACATGATCATCGTCCAGCGCAGTTTTCAATCCTCTTCCCGCATTGTGAGCGTCACGGACAGTTTGCTCGAAGAAATAACCAACCTCAAACGCTAACAACTTCTCCCCATGGCTAAAGCAGAACAAGAACCGCCTGAAGCTGCCGCGACACCGAAGCCCGCGAAAGCAGCAAGCGCATGGCCGCCGTTGATTGCCGTGCTCGTATTGATGCCGGCAGTCGCATACGCGACCACGCAGTTTCTCATCCTGCCGAAGATTCGCGGCGCGATGACAGAACAGAAACTGCATGCTGCCTCCGGAAAAGCGCCCGAGCAGCACGCGGACAAGGCGGCCAAATTCTCCTACGACTTTGACAACTTGGTCGTAAACCTTGCCGGTTCCATGGGCACAAAGTATCTGAAAGCCAGCTTCACGCTGTTAAGCTCGCACGAGAACCTGAAGAAGATTATTGATGAGAATAAGAAGAAACTCCTCGACACAGCCATCAATGTTCTCTCCAGCCACACCATGGTGGAGCTCGAGGCGGCAGGCGCCAAGAACGTGCTCCGCAACGCTCTAATTGCTAGCTTTAACCAGGCGCTCCACTCGGATCTCATCGAGCAGCTCTATTATTCGGATTTTGTCATCCAATGAGCACGGACGCTGCGTCGGACGATTCTCCTGCTGCATCTCCCGTCACACGCGACGCGGCGCCCGTCTTCCTCATGGACGGAACGCGCACGAGCAGCGCCAGCCGGAGAATCCTGCCGTATGACTTCCGCAATCCCGCGGCGATCTCGCAGTCCGATCTCCGGTTTTTCGAGACACTCTACAAAAAGTACGTCCAGAACCTCTCTGTGCGTCTCTCCACCACTCTCCGGATGGAGTGCTCGCTGAAGACCACTAAGCTGAACAGTGTTCTGTTTTCCGAGTTTTTCGAAGTGATTCCGAACCCTTCGTGCATCACCCTCTTTCGGCTTGAGGACATGCGAGGCGTCGGAGTCCTCGATGTCAGCCTGCCTGTGGCCCTGGCCATGGCGGACCGATTGCTCGGTGGCAAAGGCCAGACTCCCGCCACGGCACGCCAGCTTACGGAAATCGAAATGGCTCTCATGGAGGACGCCCTGCAGATCATCCTCTCGGGGTGGGAGGATCTATGGGCCTCGGGCACGCCTCGCTCCCTCCTGAAGATCATCGCCCACGAGACTAACACTCTCTGCCTGCCGATGACTTCCACGAGTGAGGTCTGTGTGATGCTGCAGGTGGAAATATCCCTCGGTGACACCAAAGGCCAGTTGAACCTGGGCGTTCCGTTTTCCATGGTCGGGCCATCGGTGCGGAGGATACAGGAGTCACACCATCACCTTTCTGATGCGGTGGCCCCGAAGCAAGTGCAGTGGCGCAGCCAGTATGCCGGAATCGCGGTGCCAGTCGTCGCTGAATGGAAAATCCGCGAGATGCCGCTCGCGGAGACGCTCCTCATCCGCATGGGCGACATTATTGAGTTGCCTGGTTCGCTCATCGACAATGCCAGTCTCCACCTTTCAAAAGTCGCGACATTCACCGGCACCGTCGGCATCCAGAATGGAAAAATCGCCGTCCAAATCAGCGGCCGCAGCAATAAGGAGTAGCACACTATGAGTAATCTTCTCCAAGAACAACGCCTCGAAACCGTACTAGGTGTGAAAGTGCAGCTCAGCGTGCGGCTCGGCTCCTGCCAGCTCATGATGCGCGACGTGCTCGAACTAACTCCGGGCTCCGTTGTCCAGCTCGATCAGCGGGCCAGTGACAGTGTCGGACTCTATATCAATGACAAGCTGATCGC
>BJFP01000054.1:13101-17639 GCA_014189875.1 Verrucomicrobiota bacterium
AATGAAGCTCACTTTGCTGGCAGGGCTCGCCCTGCTCTTAGTCACACTCGCAAGCGGCTACGCGGAAGATGCGCCCACCGCGCCCGTTGCCCCCGTCTCTCCAGTAACGCATCTCGGCGGCAGCACTTGGCAGATAGCTGCCTATCTCGCAGGCTTGGTCGTGCTCATCGCTGGCGGAGGGTGGCTGCTGAAAAATGGCATCCCATCCATGCAGCGTAACAAGGGCGAGCGGAAACTGAACATTAGTGAGACACGCGGCCTCGGTGCGCGGCAATTCCTCGTCGTCGCGGAATACGATAATCGCAAGATGCTCATCGGCGTGTGCCCGGGCCGGATCGAGTACCTTTGCACGCTGTCCGGTGCCGAACCCGAATTTCCGAAACTCGCACCGGAGAAACCGGAATGAGACTCGCCGGACTCATCTCACCGAGGCTGCGCCGCGCTGGCTGGTTCTTGCTTGTTCTGTTCCTGCTGGTGATGCCTGCGCCGGCGCAACAGCCGGGCACGGCGTTGCCGTCCGTGAACATCAGCGTCGGCGGCGGCACCGAGGCGGGCAGCGTCTCCGCGATGATCCAGATCGTGGTGGTGATGACGCTGCTCACGCTCGCGCCGTCCATCATCATGCTGATGACGAGCTTCACTCGCATCGTGATCGTGCTCGGCTTCGTGCGCAGCGCCATCGGCGTGCAGGCCGCGCCGTCGAACCAAGTCATCATCGGCCTTTCGCTTTTCCTTACGCTCTTCATCATGGCCCCGGTCGGGACGCGGATGAACGACGAGGCGCTCAAGCCCTATCTCGCAAAACAGATCACCACCGAGCAGGCATTCGAGCGCGCGTCGGGGCCGTTGCGGCAGTTCATGGTGAAGCAAACGCACACTGCCGAGATTGATTTCTTCCTCGTCCTCTCGGGGCGCGGGCCGACCAAGATTGACAACGTTCCCCTCACCGTGATCGCACCCGCATTCATCGTCAGCGAACTGCGCACGGCGTTTCAAATGGGCTTCCTCGTATTCATTCCGTTCCTCGTCATTGATTTCCTTGTCGCGTCCACGCTGATGTCCATGGGGATGATGATGATGCCCCCGGTGATGATCTCGCTGCCCTTCAAGCTGCTGCTCTTCGTGCTCGTGGACGGCTGGCATCTCGTCGTGCGCTCGCTGGTGGAAAGTTTTACGCTATGAACATCGAACAGGCTGTGGAACTGCTGCGCGGTCTCATCACCATCGTACTGATGCTCATCAGTCCGATCCTGATCACCGCGGTGGTCGGGGGTCTGGTGGTCAGCCTCATTCAGTCCGCGACCAGCATCCAGGAGCAGACGCTGTCCTTTGTGCCGAAACTGCTCGCGGTGGCGCTGGTGCTCATCGTCTCTGCACCGTGGATTCTGCGGAACCTGATGCAGTTCACGACGAGCCACATCGCGCGGATGGCCGAAGTCACGAAGTAGCGCCGGAGGTAAAATGGGAACCGCGTTCCTCTATCTGTGGATGATGGCGTTCGTCCGCGCCGGCGGCGTGATCACGATGATCCCGGTGTTCTCCGGGCGGAATATTCCGATGCCGGTGCGCATCGCGCTCGCCGCGCTGCTCGCGCTGATCGGCTTGCAATCCGTGCGCGAAATCACGACGCCGCCGGACGACGTGTTTACGCTCGTCCTCGCAACGGCGCATGAACTCATCATTGGCCTGCTCATGGGCCTCGGTGTGCGCCTGATCTTTTTTGCCCTGGAGACAGCCGGGCAGATCATCGCGGCGGAAATGGGCCTCTCGGTCAGTGCGCAAATCGATCCCGTCTCGCAGAGCAATTCGACCCCGGTCGGCGTCGCGCTGACGATGTTCGGCACACTCCTGTTCCTGATCTCCGGCGCACATCACGCCGTCTTCGCGGCGTTCTCGCGCTCGTTTGCGCTCATGCCCGTCGGAGTCGCCAGCTTCGACCGCAGCGTGGGGGAAGTTTTTGTCCAGAGCACCGGCAGCATTTTCCTCCTCGCGGTGCAGATGGCCGCTCCGATGATGGCCGTGAATTTCGTCGTCACGCTCACCTTCGCCGTGCTGAGCAAGGCTGCACAGGGGCTGAACGCCTTTTCCGAGAGCTTTCCCGTCCGAATCGCGGCGGGATTCACGATGCTTTCCGTCGGTCTCGGGCTCACGGCACAGCTCGTGCTAAGCGGGCTACGCAGCTCACCTGAACTGATGCTGCGACTCATTCCTTAACCCAAAAATGTCTCACGACAACGGCAACAAAACCGAGCAGCCGACGGAGAAGCACCTGCGCGAAGCGTGGGATGAAGGACGCTTCGCGCGCACGCCGGATTTACAGGTCACCTTCGTGCTTGCAGCGGCGCTCGGCGTGCTCGCCACGAGCGGCCACGACTGGTGCGCAAAAATTGCCGGCATCACCGTGGGAATCCTCGGCCACCTGAACCGCCCCGCGTTCACCGCCGAAGCAATCGTCGAATGGACGAAGGTCGCAGCCACTACGATGCTCGGCCTCGCGCTGCCCATGGCGTTCGCGTGTGCGGGCGCGGCCGTGCTCGCGGGCGGATTGCAGAGCCGCTTCCGCGTTACGACAAAGGTGCTCTCGTTCAAACTCGATCGGCTAAGTCCGGCCGCGGGCTTTGCGCGCATGTTTTCCGCGCAGACGCTTACGAAGCTCGGCTTTGAAATCATGAAGCTCGTGCTGGTCGCTTGGGCCGTGTGGGGCGGCGTGCGCACGCTTTTGAAAGATCCGATTTTCGCAGTGCCAGTTGCCGCGAACCGGCTCGGCAGCTTCATCGAGGAATCGGCGACCATGCTGCTCGGACGCTGCCTGTTCGTGCTCGGTGGCGTCGCCGCGCTCAGCTATCTCTATCAAATCCGGAAGACGCGCGGCGACCTGATGATGACGCGCGAAGAAGTGAAGGAGGAAAACCGCCAGAACGACGGCGACCCGAAACTGAAGGCCGCGATGAAGCAAATGGCGCGGCGTCTTTTGCAAAGGCAGATGCTCGCCTCGGTGCCGACCGCCGATGTGATCATCACGAACCCGACGCACTTCGCCATCGCGCTGAAATACGAACGCAACTGCGACAAGGCGCCGATGATCCTCGCGAAGGGATACGGCGCATTTGCGCAGCGGATCAAGACGCTCGCCGGTGAGCACGACGTACCGATGGTCGAAAACAAGCCGGTCGCGCGGATGCTCTTCAAGCACGGCAAGGTCGGCCAGGTCATCCCGATCGGGCTCTACCAAGCCGTCGCGGACATCCTCGCGTTCGTTTACAAGACGCACCGCTACTACTTCCATAAGCTCAAGGAACGGAGGGCCGCGCAATGACCGCAACGACTGCACGCGTCTCGCCTTGGAATTTCCTCGCGCTGCTCAAGCGCGGCGATCTGCTCTTCGTCCTCGCGCTCTTCGGCACGATCATCCTGCTCGTCGTGCCGGTGCCGGCGGTGATGCTCGATCTGCTCCTCGCTGCGAGCATCGGCATCTCGCTGCTGATGCTGCTCATCATCATCTACGTGAAGGATCCGCCGGAGTTTTCCGCGTTCCCCACGCTGCTGCTCGCGGTGACGCTCTACCGCCTCGCGCTCAACGTCGCCTCCACGCGCCTCATCCTCACCGAAGGGCACGCGGGCGCGATCATCGAGGCGTTCGGTTCGTTCGTCGTGCGCGGGAACTACGTCATCGGCGCGGTCATCTTCCTCATTTTGATCGTCATCAATTTCATGGTCATCACGAAGGGCGCGGGCCGGATCGCGGAAGTCGCCGCACGCTTCACGCTCGACGCGCTGCCCGGCAAGCAGATGGCCATTGATGCGGAACTCAACGCCGGACTCATCAACGAGGCCACCGCGACGAAGCGCCGGATCAAGGTGCAAAAGGAGGCTGACTTTTACGGAGCGATGGACGGCTCGAGCAAGTTCGTCCGCGGCGATGCCATCGCGGGAATCCTCATCACGCTGATCAATATCGTCGGCGGATTTGCCATCGGCATCATGCAAAAAGGGATGCCGCTCATGGAGGCGTTGCAAAAGTACACGCTGCTCTCCATCGGCGACGGCCTCGTGGCGCAGGTGCCGGCGCTCGTCGTCAGCGTCGCGGCGGGCATCCTCGTCACGCGAGCCAGCGAAGATGCGAACCTCGGCGCTCACATTTCCAAGCAGCTCACGCTCTATCCGCGCGCGCTCGCCATCGCCGCCGGGATGCTCGGGATATTTGGCCTCATGCCCGGCATGCCGTTCTTTCCGTTCGCCACACTCGCGTTACTGACCGGCTTCACCGCGCGCGCGCTCAGTCATCAGCGCAAGGAAGAACCCATCGCAGCAGCAGCGCTGGACAAACCGGCGAAGCAGGAAGAGGCGAAGTCCAAGGGCAGCACTCCCGATGATCTTCGGAAGCTCATTGATGTGGACGTTCTCGCCATCGAACTCGGCAGCGGACTGCTCCATCTCGCGGAGAAAAAGAATGCCGGCGATTTGCTCGACCGCGTCACGGGCGTCCGCAAGACGCTCGCACGCGAGCGCGGCATCGTCATCCCGCCCATCGCGATTCG
>BJFP01000055.1 GCA_014189875.1 Verrucomicrobiota bacterium
TCCGCCAGCAGCTCGACGGCGACCGACGCGTTGCGCGACGGAATGTCCACCCAATAGACCGTCTGCTCGAACGACGTGTACGCATTGATGTAGCCGCCCTTTTCCTGAATCCCGCGCGCGAAATCCTGCGGCCCGCGCTTGTCCGTGCCTTTGAAAAGCATGTGCTCGAGGAAATGCGAGAGCCCCGCGCCGAGCCAGCGGCCCTCGTGGATGCTGCCCGTGCGCACCCACGACTGCACGCTCGCGACGGGCGCGGAGTCGTCCTCTAGGACGATCAGCTCGAGGCCGTTCGGAAATTTGAGGACCTGCGCCTCGCTGGGAGGCAGGAGCATTGCGTTCATCATAAAATCACTTCTGGAAGTTCATCCGCATCACGACCGTCCCGGCTGTGGGGCGGGATGCCTGTGCCGCACTCGAACCGGCCGGCTTGCGTTTTGCCACGTTCAGTTTCGCACTTCCGCGCCGGGTTTCGCCTTGCGCGCCGGGGCAGGCTGCCTGCCGGGCCTGAACGGCTCCACGAACGCCTCGCGGAACGAATACACGTTTTTAAAATCTTCGCGCGAATCGTTCTCCGTGCGCCCGAAGACGCCGAGATCGATCAGCCTCCAGACCATCTCGCCGAAGTCGTCCGTCTTCCGGATGCCCCAGTATTCAAAGACCGTCGGCACCATCGGGCCGAACGCCTTGATCGCGAGCTGACGGATGCCCTCGCAGAGCTGCTGCCCGCTCACGTGGCCGCTCTCGCCTTGCTGGCGCTTGCGCAGCTTCACAGCTTGGTCGAGCCCGTCGCGGAGGAAAAAATACGCATCGGCGTGATAGCGCGTGTCAGTCTCAGTGAGCATCGCGACCGCTTCGGGGAAATCGAGTTTTTGCATTTGCTTTGGTCTGCGCGGACGGTACGCGGCGTGCGCAACGGCGTCAACCCCACCGCAGGAAAATGCCTGCGGCAAATCGCGCGGAAACGAACCATTGACGCCCGGGCACCCGGCCCCTAATTTCCCAGCCCCTTTTCACAGGGGGAACCATTCACCGAAAAATTCAACCAGACAGGAGGATAAAAATGCCCGAAGTAGCAGTCCGCAAAGGAGAACCCATTGACCGCGCGCTCAAGCGGCTGAAAAGCAAGCTCGAAGCCGAAGGAATCATGGACGAAGTTCGCCGTTTGCGCGCCTTTGAGACGCCCACGCAACGCACCAAGCGCAAGGCCAAAGCCAACGCGAAGCGTGCGAAAGCGAAGTTCCGTTTCAACGTGAGCTAGCTCCCGGAACACGGCGTTTTTTCGCCGCGCATTCCTCTTTCATCAAGAGCCCGCCGGGTTTCCATACCCGCGGGCTTTTCGATTTTCAGACGCCCGGTGCGGAGGTTCGCGCAGTGGAATCCCGGCACTGATTTCACGGACAGGAGAACCGGGGCGGACGCTCACACCAGTTCTCACAAACAACCCGACGCATGAAGGAGCCGAGTCGCGTGCATCCGGTAGCGCGGGCGTCCCGCCTGCGGTGCGGCGCGTCCCGCGCAGCACATCGGGCATTCACAGGCGTTCGGATCACCTTGGGCGTCCGGGTGCATTCCGCGGGACGCGAAATACGGCAGGCGGGACGCCCGCGCTACCCGGGACACGCCGTCCTGGTGTCCGTCCGGTTGCTCGTGCGAGATGGCATCACGCGCACTCGCAAACGAGGCGGAAGCCAACGTCGTTTGCGAGGTAGGACGGCTCGTTGAAGGCCCTCGCCGTCGCGCGGAGGCTGGACATGCGCGATTTCCACGAGCCTCCGCGGTACACCCGCTGCCGTCCATTTTCGGGGCCTCGCGGATTCAGGATCTCCCTCCCCTTGTACGGTGCGTAGGGATCGAGGCACCACTCGAAGGCATTCCCCGCGAGCTCCTCGATGCCGAAGGGGCTCGCACCGCGAGGGAAGCTCCCGACCGGCGCGGTCTGCGCGAAGCCGTCGTTCACCGAGGGATCGCGCCACGGGAAATTCGTGCTCGCGTCGGCGAAATTTGCAAAGTGCCCGGCGGTGCTCCATGTGCCCCACGGGAAAATCCGCCCGTCGCCGCCGCGCGCGCTGTATTCCCACTCCGCCTCGGTCGGCAGGCGGTAGGTCTTGCGCTCGCGTTTGCCGAGCCACTGGCAGAATGCCACCGCGTCATTCCAGCTCACGTAGAGCACGGGGTGCTTGCCGTCCGCCCACGGCGCGCGCTTCGCCTTGTGGTTGGGATCGAACATCTCATACTGGGCATTCGTAATCGGCAGCCGGGCCATGTAAAAGCATGTGACGACCACAGGCGTCACCGGCCCTTCGTTCGGCTGCGCGTCTGCGCAATCGCTGCCCATCGCAAAACGCCCGCTCGGGACGAGGAACATTTCCACGCCGATCGCGCTGGTGAAGTTCGGGAATTTCTGACGCTCTCCGGCGAGAGCTGCCGGGGAAATATTGATTTCAATCTGCGGTTCCTTTTTTGCCACCGGGACGGCCGGGCGATTCGACCCCGGAGCCGCTGCTTTTGCCATGGGCGCAGCCCTCACCGGCACCGGCGGCGGCGCGTGGGCCTGCTGCCGGCTGTGCGCCACCGGCGCTGACTTCGCCGCAGGCATCATCGGCGCGCCGGACATCACTTCGAGATACTCGTCTATGAGATCCTCCGCCTGCCCGCCCGTGAGCCCGAGGCTTTCACCGAGATTGCACATCGCATCGCGCTGGTCGTCGCTCATCTCGTCGCCATCCAAGCAGAGGCGCGACATTTTCAGGATGCGGCGGAATTCATCCTCCGGGCTGCCCGATGCGGCGGCTGCCGCAAAAGACGGCACCGCGACCGAAACGGGAGCCGGAGCGGGTTCCGGCGGCGGCGCCTCCACGACACGGGCCGCACCCTTGCTCTCCAATGCCGCCGTGATCACCGCGTCAATGTCTGCTTGCGAGATTCCAAGCCCTTGTCCCGCGATGGAGAGCTTTTCCTCGCTCTCCTTGCTGAGCCGCTTGTCGGCAAGCGTGAAATCCAGGAGCTTCCGGAATTCGTCGAGCGCATTCCCGAGCAGCTTGCTGTGCAGTTCCGCATCAATGCGCGCGCGCTCCTTGGGATCGAGCAGCTTCGTGCGGGCCTCAGCGAGAAAATGCGGCGCTTCATCGAGCCCCCCGCGCAGCATCTGTGCGAGCGGGTTGCTCGGCTGACTTTTCAGCGGCAGCTTTTTCTGCCACCACACGAGGATCCGACGGCAGTGATCCTCGATGATCTCCGAGGTCGCATTCGAGGAAGAATCAAGGCACAGACGCGCGTAGAGATCGGGCGAATTGTAATTCTTCCAATCGGGCCATCGGCTCGGATTGTCGGGAATTGGATCGGGAAGTGCCATGACTGTGGGCTCAGACAGGGACTGGCGCCCGGCGCTAACTGATCGTCAGCGAGGACAGATCGGCGGTGGCGATTCCGATCTCATCTTCCGCCAGGCCGGTATTCCGCGAAATGGAGACGCGGCTCGTCCGGCCGTATGCCTCGACGACCACCTCGAGCACCTGGTTCTCGTTGTACCGGTACGTGAGTTCCACGGGCGATCCCTTCGGCAGAAATGGAGGAAGCTCAATGTCGCAGATGCCCAGCGGCGTGCATTCGCCCGGCACTGTGCTCTCGCCTTCGACGACCCGCACGATCGCGTTCTTCATGTTCGCCTTTGCCGTGCCGAAGGAATTCTTCATGTCCGCAGGCACCGGCGTCATCTTCGCGATCATCGGGAACACGTACTCCTCCACCTTGTCGTCGTCCCACAGCACCACGCCGAGCGTGTGCGTGGTGATGTTCGTGACCTTGATCAGCGACCCGTCCGCCGCGGAGAACTGATCGCGCACCTCCTGCGCAATCACATGCGTCCCGCTCTCATCCTCCTGGCGCAGCATCGAGAGCATCGCCTGGATGGCCGCGCCCATCGCCACGGCCTCGTCGGGGCTCACATCGTCCGCAGTCGGGCGTCCGGAAAGATCATTGATCATCTGCCGCACGGAAGGCACGCGCGTCATGCCGCCGGTGAGGAGAACGCGATCGATCTGTTCCCACTTCATTTTCGCCTCCTGCATCACGATCTCACAGATGGCCTTGCTCTTTTCGAGCAGGTGGCGGCTGCGCTCCTCGAACATCTCGCGGGTCAGATCCAGCTTCACGCTGCGGCCATTGTAGTTGTGGACGAGCGTCGTCCGTGGCCGTTTGGAGAGCTGCACCTTCGCAGTCAGCGCACGGTTGTAGAGATCCTGGTAGCTCTGCAGATCGAGCAGCGGATTCTCCCCGTGCTGCTTGTCAAATTCCTCCGCGACCCAGTTCACGATGATGTCATCCCAGTCCTTGCCGCCGAGCCGGTGGTCACCGTTGCTCGCCAGCATGCGGATGTGCATCCCCTCGATGCGCATGATCGTCACGTCGAACGTCCCGCCGCCGAGGTCGAACACAAACACCGTCTGATCCTGATCCAGCTTGTCCAGGCCGTATGCCAGCGCCGCAGACGTCGGCTCGTTGATAATCTGCAGCACCTTCAGTCCCGCGAGCTGTCCCGCGACGAGCGTCGCCGTGCGCTCCGCATCATTGAAATATGCCGGGACTGTGATCACCGCATCCGTCACGGTTTCCCCGAGGTATTTCTCCGCATCGCCCTTCAGCTTGCGCAGGATGATCGCCGACAGTTCCTCCGCGGAATACACCTTCCCGGCAAACGTCCGGCTGAACTGCGACTTGCTCTTGCCTATCTCGCGCTTCACGAAATCCACGATCTTGTCCGGCTCCGCCACGGCGTTCTGCTTCGCGATCGTGCCCACCACGGCATTCGTGCCGTCGAACAAAATCACCGACGGCGTGATACGCTCATTCTCCGTGTTCGGGATGATCTGCGGCTTGCCGTAGGCATCAATGTGCGCGACCGCGCAAAAGGTGGTACCAAGGTCAATTCCTATGGCTTTTCGATTCAGGGGTTTGTCGGACATGGCTCTTTGGGCTTAAGAACGCTGCTTATTTTTCGGAAGTGAGAGTGGGTCTCCTAGTAAAATCAATCAAGGTTTGGCCTGATGTTTTTCCGCGGCGGGCTGCGGGATGCCCTTCCACTTTTTAATCACGACCTCCTCGGGACGCATCACGCGATCCTTCCACATGAAGCCACGCTTGGACACTTTCACGATCTCATTGTCCTGCTCCGGATCGTCCGTCAGCTCCACGCTCATCGCCCTCTGTGATTGCTTGTCCAGCTTTCCGGATCCGAGCGGCGTCAGCGTCACATCGAGCCGCTCCAGCACCTCGATAATCGCATCCCGGTTATGCTCAAGCTGCTTGGCCGGCGCCGCGACATTTTCAAAAAGAATCAGCGCGCTCCCGACCAGCTTGCCGCGCTCCCCCTGCGACGTGAGCGCGAGCATAAGCTGCCGGTGGATTTCGAAAATGTCGTCAAACAGCGAAATAAGATCGCGGATGACAGGCCGCAGCACCGACTCCAGCAGGAACGCATCCTTGTAGGTCTTCAGCTCCCCGTGAAGCACCTCGAACATCGCCTTGTTCACCACATTGCGCTGCTCCAGCGCCGCCTTCGTATCGGTGAGAATCTTCGCCACGCCATCCTGCGCCAGGATCATCTTCTCCACCCGGTCGAGCACCCCCACTTGCTCGAACTGCGCGCGCGCCATCGCCTCGACGCCCTGCAGGATCGGCCGCAACGATTGCTGAAAATTCACGCGCTCCGCGGGTTCGTCATGCGCCTCCCTGACCGGTTGCACCCTCGCAGGCTGCATCGCACGCACGTTCGCGGGCGTGCCGGAATCGGGAGCCGCGGCATTCGCCGTGTCCGGGATTTCACTGAAAATTGGGGGCTGAGGTTCGACCATGCCAACCCGAAAAGCCAATTCCGCGCCAACCTCACCGAAGAATTTTAAAAAGCTCAGACTGAATCAGTGAAGTGCCGCAGAATCGCATCCACCAGTCCGGGGATGTCGTAGCGTTTCGCCTCCGCATCCACCTTCAATCCCAGCCCGCGCATCGTTGCCGAAGTGACCGGCCCGATGGACGCCGTCTTCAGCCCCGCGGGCAGCGGCAGTTTCAGCGCCATGAAATTTTCCGCCGTCGAGGAACTCGTGAACGTCACCAAGTCCGCGCCCTCCTCGCGGAAACGCGCCATCGCGCCCGTCACATCCTCCGTCTCCGGCACCGTGCGATACACCGCCGCCACATCCACGATCGCCCCGAGGTTCGTCAGCGCCTCCGGCAAAACATCGCGCGCCACCTCAGCGCGCGCGATCAGGATGCGCAGGTTTTCCACCGACCCTTCCTTCTTGAATTCCTTCACCACCGCCTCCGCCACATATTCCTCCGGCTGCAATTCCACGCACAGGTGATACTCGCGCACCTTCGCAGCAGTCGCCGGTCCGATCGCCGCGATCCGCACACCGCCGATTTCGCGCGCGTCCTTGTAGAGCTTGAAGAACGCATCGAAAAAAGCCTCCACCCCATTCGGGCTCGTGAACACCAGCCAGTCGTAGCCGTGAGCATCGCGCACCGCCTGCGCCATCGCCAGCCTGTCCGTCGGCAACTCGATCCGGATCGTCGGAATCTCCATCACATCCGCGCCGAGTTCCCGCAGGCGCGAAGTCAGCGCGCCCGCCTGCTTGCGAGTGCGCGTCACCACGATTCGCCTGCCGAAAAGCGGACGCGTCTCGAACCAGTTCAGCGATTCCCGCAGCTTCACCACATCGCCGAGGATCGCGACCGCCGGAGCCTTGAATCCTGCCGCCTCCACCTTCGCCGCGATGTCCGACAGCGTGCCCACGATCGTCTGCTGCCTCGCAGTCGTCCCCCATCGCACGAGTGCGACCGGCAAATCCGCACGCGCACCGTGCTTCACGAGTTCCGCCGCGATGGTGCCGATGCGCTCCACACCCATCAGCATCACCTTCGTCCCCGGATTTTTTGCGAGCTGCTCGTAGTCGAGTTTGCTCTCCGGCTTCGTCGGATCCTCGTGCCCGGTAAAAATGGTGAGCTGCGAAGTGTGCTCGCGATGCGTCACCGGGATGCCCGCATACGCACCCGCCGCCACCGTGGACGAAATCCCCGGAATCACCTCGAAGCGCAACCCCGCCTTCACAAGTTCCAGCGCCTCCTCACCACCGCGCCCGAACACAAACGGATCGCCGCCCTTCAGCCGCACCACGCGCTTCCCCGCTTTCGTCTTCTCCACGAGCAGCGCATTCGTCTCCTCCTGCTTCAGCGCGTGCTGAGCCGCGCGCTTGCCCGCGTAGATGATCTCCGCGTCCGCCGGTGCCCACTTCAAAATTTCCGGGTTGCACAGCGCATCATACACCACCACCTCCGCCGTCTCCATCACCTCGCGCAGCCGCAACGTCACGAGCCCGATATCCCCCGGCCCCGCTCCCGCGAGGTAACAGATTCCCTTCGATTTCACTTTGCTTGAAGACATGCCCGCAAACTGTCCGAGCCAACGCCCGTGCGGCAAGTGCAACCTCGCGCACGCCCTTCCGTAGCCGGGACTTTCCAGTCCCGGCATTCAATCACGCGAGCCAGCGCCGGGACTGGAAAATCCCGGCTACCGAGGGCACAGCCTCCGGAAAAGCTCCGCCGCGACCGACTCCGGCTCGCCCGCATCTCCCGCAGCCTCCCCTTGCGTAGGTGCATTTCCCGGCTCCGAAAAAAGAATGCCGCGCATGAAAATGCGCCCGTCGCGCAACTCCGTATGCACCCCGACCGGCAGCGAACAGTCGCCCGAGAGCAACCGCTGCAATTCACGTTCGGCGCGGATCGCCGTCATCGTCGCCGCGTGATTGATCTTCGCGAGCACCGCGCGCACTTCCTCGCGGTCCACTCGGATCTGGAGCGCAATCGCCCCCTGCCCGATCGCTGGAATCATTTTTCCCGCGAGCGACGAAGCGCACCACTCGCCGCCGTCGAATTTCAAAATTTCCCGCTCCAAATCCAGCGCGCAGCCGAGCCGCCGCAGCCCTGCTTCCGCGAGGACGATCGCGAATACCTCGGGGCGCTCGCCGAGTTTCCGCAGCCTCGTCGGCACGTTGCCGCGCCATTCGCCGATGACGAGATCGGGCCGCAGCCACGCAATCTGCCGTGCACGTCGCACGCTGCTCGTCCCGACGTGCGCGCCGTGCGGCAGCGCATCAAGACCGCCAGGAATCTTGCTCACGAGAATGTCCGCCGTCGGCGCGCGCTCCAGCACCGCAACGAGTTCCAGCCCCGCGGGATTGTTGCCCGGCAAATCTTTCAGGCTGTGAACTGCGACATCAATCCGGCCATCCATCAGCGCATCCTCAAGCTCGCGCGTGAACAGCCCCTTCCCTCCCGCTTCGCCGCGCGTGAGCAGATTGAGGTCGAGCTTCTGATCGCCGCGCGTGATGAAAATCTCCCGCTCAGTGCGCAGATCCGGAAGCACGCGCGCGAGCGCAGCCTCCGTGAGATCCACCTGCGCGAGCGCAAGCGCCGAGCCGCGTGTGCCGATGCGCAGCACGTTCACTTCGCTCCCTCCGGATGCAGTCCTGACTGGCCCGCCGCGTCGCTGCCGGGATGCGGCGTCGCCAGCCACTTTGAATATTCCGCGACGTGCCGCTCGATCATTTCCTCGCACCGCACAAGCTCCTGCCGCCGCACATGCATGCTCTGGTCCGCGATGCCTTGCAGCGCATCAATGTCGTACAGATACACGCCCTCGATGTCGTTAACGCTCGCCTCGATGTCGCGCGGCACCGCGAGGTCTATGCAGAAGAGCGGGCGATCCTGGCGGCGCGTCATCAGCGGGGAAATTTTTGCATTCGTCACCACCGCGTGCGGCGCGCCGGTCGAGCCGATCAAGATGTCCATCGCATCGAACTCGCGCTCCCACTGGTCAAAGTGAATCGCACGTCCGCCGAGCATTTCCGCGAGCGACACCGCGCGTTCGTGTGTGCGGTTTGAGACGAAGATCGCCCTTGCACCGCGCGATTGCAGCGACTTCGCGGTCATCTCCGCCGTCTCGCCCGCGCCCAGCACCATCACGTTGCACGCATCGAGCTTGCCGAAAATTTTCTCCGCCAGCTCCACCGCCGCGCTGCCTACGCTCACCGCTCCACGCGTGATGCTCGTCTTGGTCCGCACCTCCTTGGCCACGTTGAATGCGCGCTGGAAAAGTTTGTTCAGCGTGCGCGATGTCGCACCCGCGGTCTGCGCGGCGAGGTAGGCCTTTTTCACCTGCCCGAGGATTTCCGTCTCGCCGAGCACCATGCTCTCGATGCCGCTCACCACGCGGAACAGATGTCGGATTCCGGCATCGCCGCGCACCTCCGCGAACACTGGCGGCTCCGGCGCGTGCCCGCATTTCTCCGTGATGAAGCCCGACACCGCGCGCAGCGCCGCCGCCGCGTCCTCGGTCGCGGCGTAGTATTCCACGCGGTTGCACGTCGAGACCACCACGGCCTCGCTCACGCCGGGCGTGCGCGCGAGCAGCGCGCTGAACTCGCCAAGGTGCGAGTCGCCGATGGCGAAACGCTCGCGCGTCTCGACGTGCGCGGTCTTGTGGTTGAGGCCGAAGCAGAGGACGTCCATTTTTAAGAAACGTCCAACGTCCAACGTCCAACGTCCAACGTCCAAAGAATGCAGCCGACGCCGATGCTGAGCATTGGACGGTGGACGGTGGACGGTGGACGGTGGACGGTGTTCACAGATGAATGTAGCTGAGTGCCGCGAGCGTCGTGAGCACGATGGTGAATGCCGCGACCGACAGCCATGCGATCCGCCGTGCCGAGAGCCGGTGCGTGCGCCGCAGCACGAGCAGCGCGGCGTAGATGAGCCAGACGGCTCCCGCGCTGGCGAATGCCGCGCGATGCGCGCCCACATTTCCCGCGAGGAACCCGGCGACCAGCCCGAGCGTGAGCAGCACGAAGCCCGCGAGCATGAGGCGCTGCATCGCCACGGAGAGGTTCGCGATGGGAGGGAGATTTTGGAAAAACGAATTCAGATTGTGCCGTTTCAGGTGGCGCTCCTGCACGAGAAACATCACGCCTGCGACGAACGCGAGCGCGAACGCCCCGTATGCGACGAGCGAGATCGCCGCGTGCAGCTCGGGCCAGAAGCCGGCGCTCTTTTTATACACCGGCGCATGCGCTGCGGCGGGCAGGAGCTGCGCGACGAGCTGGATCAGAAAGACGAGCGGCGCGGTGAACATGCCGAGCAGCGAAAGCCGGTAGCTCGCGCCGACGACGAAATACAGAAGCACCACGGACCAGCTCAGAAAGATGAGCACCTCGAAAAGATTCGTGAGCGGACAGCGTCCCACCGCACTGCTGCGCAACCGGAGGAAGCCCATCTGCAAGATGAAGCCCGCGAGCATCACGATGAAATTCCAGCGCGAAGGCTGCCGCACTTTCGCGCCGAGCGCATACATCGCGTAGGCGAACCCGGCGAGGAAGCTGAGGGTGGATGCGATGAGGAACAGGTGCTCCATGAGTCAGATCAGTCTAGGCGGCGCGGCGGAGTTTGAAATGACGAATGACGAATGACGAATGACGAATGACGGGAAACGTCGAACGAACGGCCCGGAGGGCCGACGGAAATTAGCCGGTGGCGCGAGCCACCGGATCCGCCAATAAGTCGGATGCGCCCCAGAGGGTGCGCCGGAAATCGCGCGGTCTCCGCCGCCTCCGGGGCGGACTCCATTTGCGGAACGAGCCCGGTGGCTCGCGCCGCCGGCTAATTTCCGTTCACCCTCCGGGTGAGAAAGCGCATGAGCCATGAATGCGAGACTCAACGGTGTTGCTAATCCGATGGTGAAGCCACGCCCGCGATTTTACGCGAGGACTCCCTCCGGTGCGGGCGTGCCCTCGGTCACGACGCGACGGAGCACGCGTTTTCCATCGGTGAGCGTGAAGGTGTACTCGGTTGAAAACACCGCACCCTCGACATTCACTCGATGCTCCTGGCTCGCGATCTTCGCGGCTTCCTTCGTGTGCCACGCGCGAAGTTCATCGGCTGTGACGGAAGTCTCTTTCCAGAATTGCACGCGGTCGAACGGCAACTCGCGCAGGCGGCGCTGGAGGAAATCGCGATCCAGGAATGCGAGCAAGTTGCCGGCTTTTGGCCCGGCGGCCTTGTCGAGGATCACGCGGTAGAGCGCCTTGAACGCGAGCGACTGCTCGACGGGCGTGAGACGCGCGACCTCGAAGATTTTCGATTGGAGCGCATCGTCTTCCCACGTCGTGTCCGGCAGCGCATCGGCGAGCGCGTGTAAAAATGCGCGCTGGGCCTGCGTGAGTTCGGCGGCGCGGGCGGGCAGCGTTTCTTGCAGGCGCGTCTTTTCCTCCTCGGTCGCATAGCCGTCCACCCACACTTGCGCGGAACGGATGCGCGCTTCGAGGTGAGCGCGTTCACTCGCGGTGAGCGGGCGGCCCGCGCGCTTTTCGATCTCTTTCACCGCGTCGAGATGCGGCATCTGGATGAGCGCGGTCACGAGCTGGAAGTTCGCATTGAACTCATGCCCCTCGATGGACGCGGGCGCGGCGAGGCGCGTGACGAATGCCTCGTCCGCCGTCGCCTTGCCGGTTACGGTGCGGTCGTGGAAGCGGTCATATTCGTTGAAGAGCTTCACGATGCCTTCCTCGTGCACGTCGAAGTTCACGGGCGAATTCGGCTTCGTGCGGATCATCAGGAAGCGCAGCAGTTCCGGCGGCAGAAGGTTCGCCATGTCGCGCGCGCTCGCGCCGATGCCTTTGCTCGACGACATCTTCGCGCCGCCGACGAGGAAGAACTCGTAGGGCACATTGAGCGGCGGTTCCTTTTGGAAAATCGCGCGCAGGCACGCGGCGCTCACGTCGCGCGAGCCGCCCTTCGTCGAGTGATCCTTGCCTGCGCCCTCGATGGTCACGGGGAAGCTGATCCATTTCGCGACCCATTCGAGCTTCCACGGCAGCTTTCCGCGTCCGTCGAACGGCGACACTTTCCCCTCGTGGCCGCAGCCGCGCGCCCACTTCACCATGTCGGGACGGCAGCGGTAGCTGACCTCTTTGCCGTCGTAGGCGAAGACTTCCGTCGTGCCGATGCGCCCACACTTTTCGCACACGGTCTGAAATGGGAACCAATTCTCGGAGCGGTCGGAGTTCGAGACTTCCTTGTAAACGCGGCGCACGGTCTCGGCGTTGCGGAGGATGATGTCGATCGCTTCGTTAAATTTCCCGCTGCGATAGATGTCCCTCATGCGGTACTTTTCCACCTTCACGCCGAGTTCTTCGAAGACTTGGAAAAACTCCGAGATGTAATGCTCGGCCATGTCGCTTGCGGACGATCCATCCGGCGGCGGCACATTGCACAGCGGCTGCCCGAGGAACTGCTCGAAGTGCGCACCCTTGCCCGCGGGGATTTCGTCGAGCGGATCGTAATCATCCACGCCGAAGAGGTAGCGCGCCTCGATTCCGCGTTCGCGCAGCGTGCGGAAAATCGCGTCGTGAATGAGCACGCCGCGCATCGCGCCCACGTGAACGCGTCCGCTCGGGGTTTTCGAGTCGTTGATGATTTGCGGGCCGACGCACTTGGCGGCGACATCTTCGGTCCAGAACATAGGGCGCGCACAGATAGCGGCGAAATGCGACAAGTCGAGAGAAGGGTTGCGGAGATCGAAAGGCGGGGCATCGGATGCGATGCCACGTGTGACTGGTGACTGGTGAATACTTCTGCCGGGCGCGACTCCCGAGCATTCACCAGTCACAAACTTCGATCCACACGCGATGATCACTCACACACTTGCGCGCACGCCACCGCGCGCTACGGTCTCCGCGCTGACAGACGATCGCTCGCGGTTCGCCCGCGAGAGGAAAGTCCGGACACCACCAGACAGCAGGCCGTGGAGAATCCACGGGCGCAGCGCACGCAAGCGCGCGGCGACAGACAGTGTCACAGAAAATTAAACCGCCCACAGTCCCTCGCAAGAGAGGCTGCGGGTAAGGGTGAAAAGGCGGGGTAAGAGCCCACCGCCCGCGCAGCAATGCGCGGGGCACGAAAAACCTTCTGCGGTGCAAGACATAACAGGAGGCCCGGCGTCTGGCCCGTCCGCGCAAGCGGACAGCCTCCGGGTAATAGTCGCACTGGCGGCGCGGGCTCCGGCTCGGGTCGTCGGCTCGCGCGCTTTCGGGCGCGCGTGAGAGAAATGATCGTCCCCCGCCACGCAAGTGGCGGGGACAGAATCCGGCTTATCGTCGGCACAAAGAGGGCGCTTCGGGAAAACCCGGGGCGCCCTCACTTTTTGTGTGCTGCGCGGCGGGCGTGCTGATGATGGCACCCGATTTTGGAGTTTGGCGTTCGGCGTTTGGAGTTTGGAGTTTGGCCCCGCGCAGCGGATTTGCTGCGTCCGGACAGGCTCTCCAAAAACTTCGGACGCCTGCGGCGGGCCAAACTCCAAACGCCCAACACAAAACGCCAAACACCAAATCAGAAGACCACTGCGCGGACGGGCGCAGCGCGTGCTTAGAAGAATGGGGAGACCGCCACGCCCTTGCAGCACGACTCCTCCAGCATTTCCGACGACGCACCCGACTCGCCTTCCCCGTGGCGCGTGCTCGCACGGCTGCGCGTCGAGGCAAAGCTGCGGCTCTGCGGCATCCTCAGCATCGGCGCCGCGCTCGTGCCCCCGCTTTTTCTGCTCTGGCGAATCCAGTCGGTCGCACCCGAAAATTTCGACAAAGCGGTGCTCGTCCAGCAGATCTGCTGGACCATCGTTGCGTCGGGGTGCGCCCTGCTGGTCGCGGGCATCATCAGCCGGCGCATCCTGCGCGGGCTGCGGCATTCCTTCCAGCGGCTCTGCGGCGTGATCGAATCGGTGACGGCAGGCGAGAGCACCGGGCGGATCGAACTCGGATCGCGCGGCGACGAGATCGGCGTGCTCGCCTCGGCACTCCAGCGGATGATTTCCGCGGGATTCGAGGATCGGCAGACGCTCATGGACAACAACATCGCGCTCGTGGAGGCGAACGAAAGCCTCGCCTGCGCGAACATGGAACTCGAGGCAGCGAACGACCGCGTGCGCGAATTCGCCGAGCAGGCGGGCAGCGCAAATGCGGCGAAGCGCACATTCCTCGCGGTGATGAGCCACGAGATCCGCACGCCGGTGAACGGCATCATCGGCATGACTGAGCTGGCAATGAAGACGCCGCTCGATCCCACACAGCGCGACTACCTCGAAACGGTGAACAACACCGCGCAGAGCCTGCTCGACCTGCTGAACGAGGTGCTCGACTTTTCCAAAATCGAAGCGGGCAAACTCGAACTCGAGGTGACGGATTTCAGCCTGCGCAAAATCGTGGGCGATGCCGTGAGCGGCTTTGCGGCGCGCTTCCACTCGAAGCGCCTGGACCTCGTCCTCGACATCGCGCCCGAGGTGCCGGACGCGCTCATCGGCGATCCATACCGGCTGCGCCAGATCCTCGTGAACCTGCTCAGCAACGCGCACCGTTTCACCGAGACCGGCGAAGTGGCGGTGAACGTCCACATGGACGAGCCGGGCGAGGTCGAGACGCGGCTGCGCTTCTCGGTCACGGACACCGGGTGCGGCATCCCTCAGGATCAGCAGAAGACGATTTTCGAGCTGTTCACGCAGGGCGACAGCTCGACCACGCGGCGCTTCGGCGGCAGCGGCCTCGGCCTCACGATCAGCAGCCAGCTCGTGCATCTCATGGACGGCGAGATCGGCGTGCTCAGCGAAGTCGGGCGCGGGAGCCGGTTTGATTTCACCGCGGTGCTCGGTGTCGGCAATCCCCTGCCCGCGCCCTCGGTGGCGGGGCTGCCCGGACGTCGCGCACTGCTCCTGGAGTCGCACCCGCGCAGCGCGGAAATCATCGCGCGGATGCTGGTCGGTTGGGGCATCGTCGTGACCACCGTGCGCTGCGCGGCGGACGGAATCCGGCTGCTCCAGACGCCAGCGCAGCCGCGGTTCGATTTCATCATCGCCGACACTTTTCGCGCGGGGAGCAACGGGATTGATCTCGCGAATTTCGCCGTCAGCCAGGATCCCGCTGGCACACGCATCGTGCTGCTCACGTCCGCGAATCAGACCGACGCTCCCGCGCTCACACCGGGGGCCTCGGCCTCGATGATCTGCAAGCCGGTCCGCGAGGTGAAGCTCCTCGGCACCCTGCTGCACGCCCTCGATCCCATCGCCGCAAATCCCGAGCGCGGCCACTCCGCCGCAGACACAGTCCCGCACGGACGCAAGCTGGAAGTCCTCATCGTCGAGGACAACGCGACGAACCGCCGCATCACGCGCACTTACCTCGAAGCGTGGGGCCACACCGTCACCGCCGCACACGACGGCCCCGAGGCCGTCCGGGTTTTCGCGGAGAAAAAATTCGACCTCGTGCTCATGGATTTGCAGATGCCGCGCATGGACGGCATCGCGGCCACGGCGAGCATCCGGCAGATGGAGGCGGCCGGGGCGCGCGTGCCCATCATCGCGCTCACTGCAAACGTGCTCAAAGGCGTGCGCGAGGAATGCCACGCCGCCGGGATGTGCGGCTACCTCGCGAAACCCGTGCGCGAACACGAGCTGCTCGCCGCGATCGAGGAGGTCGTGCCGGGACTCCGCGCCGCCTCGAAAACCGTCGAGCCACCGGTCTCCGAAATTGCCGCATCCGTCGCAGAAGGACCGTTCGATGCGGAGGCACTGCTGCGCAGCGTCAATCATTCGCGGCGGACCCTCGACGGGCTGATCGTGGACTCCCGCGACGGCGATT
This sequence comes from Verrucomicrobiota bacterium, assembly GCA_014189875.1. Taxonomy (GTDB): domain Bacteria; phylum Verrucomicrobiota; class Verrucomicrobiia; order Chthoniobacterales; family Chthoniobacteraceae; genus SXWH01. The sequence continues at coordinate 15,729 of BJFP01000055.1, forward strand.
TTCCCGAGCTGTTTGCAAATCTCTCCGAGGCACTGGAGGAAAAAAATCTCCGCAACATCCAGCGTGCCGCGCACGCCGTGAAGGGAGTCATCGGAGTCTTCCACGCGCCGGCCGCATACTCCGCGGCGAAGCAGCTCGAGGAAAGCGCCCGCGGCGGACATGCCGAACACATCGAGGCGCAGACCGCGGAACTCCGCCGCACGGTATCCGATCTGCTCTCCGCATTGGAACGCTTCGCCGCCGACTCCCCTCTTCTGAGCCAGGCGGCATGACGCCCGACCCTTTTCCCCGACAACCACAACCATGACCGCCCCCGCTCCAGCAATCCTGATCCTCGAAGACACGAGGACGGTGCAAAATTACATCCGCGACGTGCTGCGCCCGATCGAGGCGAAGCATCCGATCCTGCTCGCACGCCGGCTCGCCGAGGCGCAGGAAATTGCCGCACGCGCGACCATCGCGCTCTTCATCGTGGACATCGGGCTGCCCGACGGCGACGGCATAGATTTCCTCTGCGAGATGTCCATGCTGCACCCGGAATCCCGCGCGCTCATCGTCACCTCGACACCGACGGACGACTTCCGCGAAAGGGCGCGGCAACTCGGCGTGCTGCACTTCATGGCGAAGCCGCTCGAACGGCGCGCGCTGCTCGATGCGGTGATGAATCTCCTCTCGCCGCCCGCGACAGCGGACGGCAGCCCCAAGGGCTTCGATGCAATGCTCGGCGGACTGTCGCCGGTGGACATCATCCAGCTCAAATGCCTGCGCGGCACTACCGGCTGCATCGAACTGAGCGAGGAGCATCTCTTCGGGCAGGTGTGGTTTGAAAATGGTGAGATCATCCACGCGGAATGCACGCTACCTGGCGCGAAGCACTCAGGCAGCGAGGCGCTCCAGTGCATCCTCACGTGGCGCATCGGCTGCATCCGCGACGTGCAAAATCCGCGCACAGTGACGCAGACGATCCATACGCAGTGGCAGCAGTTGCTGATGGATGCCGGCACGCAGGCGACCGAAGAAGCGGTGTCGTGAGCGGAGCGCGCCCCAGAGCGTGTCACATAATTTGAAGCCGCTGCTGCGTTGAGGGCCAAAGGCCCTGCACAAGCCAGCCCAGGGCAAGCGAGTCCGCGAGCGCCGCCCTGGGTTTCGCATTCAAAAAAAGAAAAGAGCCCTGAAGGGGCGGCACACATTTCCGTGCAAGTTGTCGCGCCCCTTCAGGGCTTTGTCCGAAACGGTCAATTTTCCCAGGGCGGCTCTCGTTCCCGCGTAAAAGGGCCTTACAGCCCTCACGCGGCGCACTCGCTTGCCCTGGGCTGGCTTGTATAGGCCCTTCGGCCCTCGGGGCGCCGGCTCGGAATGACCGTGATTGTGCTCCGGTCATCCCGACCTCACGCCGCCTGCTGCTTGATCTCCTCGCGCAGTTTTTCGCTCGATGAGATCGTCTGATCGAGAATGTTCGGCACCGTGGGCCGCGCCTGCGCGCGGACGTAGATCTGGTAGCTGAACAGGCTGC
>BJFP01000056.1 GCA_014189875.1 Verrucomicrobiota bacterium
GTCTGCGGTCGCCGGTGCCTTCTTATCCACAGGCGTCGGCGTGGTCTTCTGAGCAGTGCTCTGCGGAGGCTTGTCGTTCGCGGCAGGCGTGGTCGCGGCGGTCGCGGGCTTCGGTGTCGGGTGCGGTGTCACCGTAGGATTTGCCGCGACGAGCGATGCCGCCGCCGGCGCGGGCGCGGGTGCTCTCACCGTCGTCGGTTTTGGTGCCGGTGGTTTTGGCGGCGTGTTCTTCGGCGCAGCCGTCTGCGTGGTGTTTGTCGGCGGCGAACTGCTCTTGCGGCTTTCCTTGATTCGCGCAAAGGCAAACACGCCGACGACCGCGATGACGTGAAGCACGAGCACGATGATGAACGCGCCGGAGAGGCGTGTGCTGTCCGAGTCGTCGTCGGCCGGCACCTGGGTCGTGGCCCGTGCGGCAGCGGCGTTGAACGTCCGGCTGCGGACGAAGAAGCGGCGGAGTTTTTGCATTGGGTTTTTCATGGCTGGGATTCTTTTGGAGTGAGTGACTGGACGAGCTGGCGAAACTGGTTCCCGCGGTCGGCGTAGTTGCGGAACATGTCGAACGACGACGTGCCGGGGCTGAAAAGGACGATGTCGCCGCCGTGCGCCTGCGAGCGCGCGGTGTGCAGCGCCTTCTCGAGCGATCGGCCGACATTCACGCAGGGAACACGCGGCGACCACAGGCGCTCGATGCGCTCCGCCATGTCGCCGAGCAACACGGCACAGCGACATTTCTCCGCGACGAGATCCGTCACGCTGTCGAATTCGAAGCCCTTGTCTTTGCCGCCCGCGATGAGCACGACCTTGCGCGTCTCCCCGGCGAGCGCCTTTTCGAGCGAGTCGAGGTTCGTGGCCTTGCTGTCGTTCACGTAGTCCACACCGTCGAGGGTGCGGATGAGTTCGCAGCGGTGCGGCAGCGCGCGGTATTCGCGGAGCGGCGGGAGCATCTGCGCAAAGTCGAGTCCGCGCGTGAGGCCAACGGCAAGCGTGGCCATGAGGTTCTCAGCGTTGTGCGAGCCGCGCAGGTGCGTGTCGCTCATCTTCAGCACGGGCTTGCCCTGGAAATGGATCACGCCGTCGCGCAATTCAAAATCGCCGCCGCGCTCGTAGGCGCTGAACGTGATGCGCCGCGCCTTCAGCGGCGGGAGCTTGTCGCGCAAGTTCACCACGGCCCAGTCGTCCGCGGTCTGGTTTTCAAAGATGCGCGCCTTCGCGTCGAAATACGACTGAAGTGAGGGATAGCGATCGAGGTGATCGGGCGCGAAGCCGAGCCACACGGCGACGGTAGGGCGGAACGATTTGATCTCCTCGAGCTGGAAGCTACTGACCTCGACGGTCATCACATCCATCGCTCGGCCCTCGATCACTTTTCCGGAAAATGCGGGGCCGATGTTGCCGCACGCAACGGTCTTCACGCCGCAGCCGAGCAGGATTTTTTCGATGAGCTGCGTCGTCGTCGTCTTGCCGTTCGTGCCGGTGATCGCGATGACCGGACGCGCACAGAGCACGAATGCCAGCTCGAGTTCACCGACGATCGGGATGCCGCGTGCGCGGAAATTCTGCACCAGCGCCGTCGCCGGATCGATCCCAGGGCTGAGAATCGCGAGGTCGTATTCGCTCGTGTCGGAATCCGCCGGAGCACCCGCGATCACCTTCGCGCCGTCCTTTGTCAGTGCGCTGATTTTTTCGCGCAGCGCTGCGGGATCGCCGCTATCGAGCACGGTCACGCGCGCGCCTTCCGCGAGCAGTAGGCGCGCGGCCGCGCCGCCGCTCTCACCGGCGCCGAGGACTGCGATGTGCTGGCTTTGGATCTTCATTTTCACCGGAGCTTGAGAGTGGCAAGCCCGAGCAGGGCGCAGATGAATGAGACAATCCAGAAGCGCGTCACCACGACGGTTTCATTGATTCCGGACAGCTCGAAGTGATGGTGCAGCGGCGCCATGCGGAAGACGCGCCGGCCCTGGCCATACTTGCGCTTCGTGAATTTGAAATAGAACCGCTGGATGAGCACCGACGATGCCTCGACGACGAACACGAAGCCGATGACCACCAGCAGCAATTCCTGCTTCACGCAGATGGCCACGACGCCGATCGCGCCGCCGATCGCGAGCGAGCCGGTGTCGCCCATAAACATTTTTGCCGGGTGTGCATTGAACCACAGGAAGCCGAGCGACGCGCCCGCGAGCGCCATGCAGAAGACGGTGAGTTCCGCGGCCTGCGGGTAAAACGGAACCTCCAGATATTTTGCGATGACGTGATGCCCGGCCACGTAGGCGAGCACCGAATACGCGAAGGTGACGGTGAGCGTGCAGCCGGTCGCGAGACCGTCGAGGCCGTCGGTGAGGTTCACCGCGTTCGACGTGCCAAGGATGATGCCCGCGAAGAACAGGAAGGTGACGATGATGCCCATGTTCGGGATGAGCATCTTTTTGTAAAACGGCACGTAGAGCGCGCTGGCCTGCCGCTGGAGCCGCGGGTCGGTGAGGAAAAAATACGTGACGCCCAGCGCGATGAGGAGCTGCACGAGGATCTTCGTGCGCTCGCGCACACCGGCGGAATTTTTCTTCGAGACCTTCAGGTAGTCGTCGGCAAATCCGAGCGCGCCCGCTGCGAGCATCGCGCCGAGCACGAGCCACACGAATGAGTTGTCCGGGCGCGCCCACAGCAGTGTGGAGAGGACCGTCGTACCGAGCAGCAGGATGCCGCCCATCGTCGGCGTGCCGGCCTTCTGGCCGTGCAGTTCGGCGAGCTTGTGGACTTCGTCGGCATTGCGGATCGGCTGGCCGAGCTTCAGCGAAAGCAGCTTGCGGATTGTGAAATTGCCGAACGCGAGCGAGAGCACGAATGCGGTGAGCGCCGCGCCGACTGCGCGGAAGGTCACGTATTGGAAGACGTTGAACGCCTTGAAAAAATCGCTCGTCGCGTGTTCGGAAAGCCGGTCGAGATAGTAGAGCATCAGCAGTTCCTCCCTTCCATCGCCTGCACGATGCGCTCGAGCCGAGCGGATCGGCTGGCCTTCACGAGCACGGTGTCGCCGGGGTGCGCGATGCCGCGCAGAATGCGCGCAGCATCCTCCGCATCGGTGGTGCGGATGACTTCGCGCACACCAGAATTTTCCGCCTCCTCCGCGATCCAGTGCGCGCTTTCGCCGACCGTGATCACGCAGGAAATCTTTTCGCGGCCCGCGACTTCGCCGACGCTGCGATGGCCCCGCTCGCTCGTGTCTCCCAGCTCGCCCATGCCGCCAAGCACCGCGATGCGGCGGCCTGCGCCAGGCATGCGCGCGAGCGTGACGAGCGCGGCGCTCATGCTGTCGGGATTTGCGTTGTACGTGTCGTCGAGGATGCGGATGCCGCCGACGGTCTTCTGCGTGAGACGGCCCGCGGTCAGGTTCAGCGCGCGCAGTCCGGTGGCGCATTCGTCGAGCGTGAGGCCGAGCGTGATTCCGGCGGCGCAGGCGAGGAGCGCATTGCGCACCATGTGCTCGCCCGGCACGGGCAGTTCCGCCTCCACACACTGCCCAGTGGCGTGGAGGCGGAACTTGGTTCCCACAGAAAGGTGTTCGATGTCCGTCGCGCGCACGTCGCCGCTGAGCAGTCCGGCGGTGATCACCCGCGCGCGGGTGCGCTTCGCGATCGAGGGTGTAAATGCGTCGTCCGCATTCAGGATGACCGTGCCGTTTTCGCCGACGGCTTCGGCGAGCATCCCCTTTTCCTGCGCGATGGCCTCGAGCGTGCCGAGGAACTCGATGTGCGCGCGGCCGACGTTTGTGATGATCGCGATGTCCGGGCGCGCGATGGCGGCGAGCGGTGCGATCTCGCCTGTGTGGTTCATTCCGATTTCGAAGACGCCGACATCGTGCGTGCTGTCCGCGCGGAGGATCGAAAATGGGACGCCGAGGTGGTTGTTCAGATTGCCCGCGGTGCGCGTGACGCTGAAGCGCTGCGCGAACACGGACCCGCAGAGATCCTTCGTGGAAGTCTTGCCATTGCTGCCCGTGATGCACACCGAGGTGAGCCGCAGCGCCGCACGGTGCGCGCTCGCGAGCGATTGCAGGCCGCACACGGTGTCCGCGACGACGATGAGCGCGAATGCGGATGGCAGCCCCGCGATCTCACCCGTGACGATCGCTCCTGCCGCGCCGCGCCGCGCGGCGTCGGCAAGGAAATCGTGGCCGTCGAAATTTCCCCCGCGGATCGCAACGAAGAGATCGCCGGGCTTCAGCGAGCGCGAGTCGGAGGTGACATCGGTGATCGTCTGCGCCGGGTTTCCGCCGACGAGGCGTCCGCCGGCCCACGCCGCGATTTGCGAGAGCGGCGTGGCATTCATGGGCGGCGCTCCTCCCGGTTTTCGCGCGGCAGGCGCGGAGGCGGCGGCTCGATCTCCGAGCGCGAACTGAGCGCGCTTGCGGCAATCGCAGCGTCGTCGAAGGGCACGGTGGAGTCCGCAAATTCCTGGTAAGTCTCGTGGCCCTTGCCCGCGAGAAGGATGATGTCGCGCGGCTGCGCCATCGCGATCGCATGGTAGATTGCCTCCTTCCGATCCGGCACACAGTCGGGGCGCAGGCGGCGGAAGCCGGGCTTGATGTCCTCGATGATCGCGATCGGATCCTCCTTGCGAGGATTATCGCTCGTCACGATGGCGTGGTCGGCGAGGGCGTCCACGGCGGCGGCCATCTTCGGGCGTTTCGCGCGATCGCGGTTTCCTCCGCAGCCGAAGACGACGATGATCCGCGCGGGGTTCAGCTCGCGCAGCGTCCGCAGCACATTTGTAAGAGCATCATCGGAGTGCGCATAGTCCACGAAGACACGGAAAGGCTTCTGCGCCACGATGGCCTGGAGGCGGCCCGGCACCGCAGGCGCGACCGCGAGCGACTGCACGGCCTTGCGCACGCTCACGCCGAGCGCGTGAGCGGTCGCGATCGCGGCGAGCGAATTGTACACGTTGAACATGCCGATGAGCGGCATGCGGACGAGGTAGTTTTTCCCCACCGCCATGAGCTGGAAGGTCGTGCCTGCGAAATCCATCTTCACATCGCCCGCGCGGAACTGCGCATCGCGGCCCACGCCGAACGTGATCACCTCCATGTCGCGCGAGAGCCGGTCGGCAAGCTTCTCGCCGTGACGGTCGTCGCTGTTGATGATCGCGCGTCCCTTTTTCTTTTTCTGATCGCGAAGGCCCGTGAAGAGCGAGGCCTTCGTCTCGAAGTACGCATCCATCGTGCGATGAAAATCGAGGTGGTCCTGTGTGAGGTTCGTGAAAACTGACGCGTCGAACTCAACTCCGCGCACGCGATCCAGCGCGAGCGCGTGCGAGCTGACTTCCATCGCGCAGCTCTTGCATCCCGCGGAACGCATCTGCCAAAGCAGCTCATGCACGTCGGCGGATTCGGGCGTGGTGCGCGTCGCGGGCAGTTCGCGCTCGCCGACGACGTAGCGCACGGTGCCGATGAGGCCGCAGCGGAGAAAATCCGTGTCGAGGATGTGCTTAATGAGAAAGGTCGTGGTCGTCTTTCCATTCGTGCCGGTGACGCCGACGACTTTGATCTTCTGCGAGGGATGGCGGAAATATGCAGCGGAGAGATCCGCGAGCGCGTGGCGTGCATTCAAGACCTCGATGGCCGCGGCGCGCGTGGTGAGACCGGGCTTCTCGCTGACGATGGCCGCGGCGCCGCGATCGATCGCGGAGTCAATGAACTCCGTGCCGTCCGCCTTCTCGCCGGGCAGCGCGACAAAGAGCGCGCCCTCCACGACCTTGCGCGAGTCGTAGCAGATCGCGGTGATGTCGCGGTCCAGCGAACCGCTTATCTTGACCGGCTGGATCGCTTTGAGAAGGACTTGGAGATTCATCGCTCAGTTTCGCCCCGATTTGGCGAGGATGAGGTTGGGATTTTTCTCCCGCTGGAGCAGCGCCGGATCGGGCGGGACCCCGAGATAGGTGAGAGACCGCTCCGCGATCGTGCGAAAAATAGGAGCGGCGACGAGGCCGCCCACGTCCTCATGCCCGGACACTCTTGCCTCGTCTATGATGACGAGCAGGCAGAACGCGGGCTTCTCCGCGGGTACGAACCCGACAAACGAGGTGACGTGCTTCTCATGCGAGTAATATTTTTTCCCCGTCTTCGGATCCTCAAGGAGCTTCTGCGCGGTGCCGGTCTTGCCCGCGGTGTTGTAGCCGGGAATGTGCGCCAGCTTCGCGGTGCCCTGCTTTTCGGTCACCTTGACGAGCGCGTCGCGGACTTTTCCCGCAGTGTCCTCAGACACCACGCGGCGGACTTCCTGCCCCTTGTAGGCGGCGAGGATTTCGCCGTTGTCGGCGCGGATTTCGTGAATGAGTTGCGGCATCATCAGCTTGCCGCCATTCGCGATGGCGCACGTGGCGGTGATGATCTGCATCGGCGTGGCGGCGACCTCGTGCCCCATCGCGACGCGCGTGATCGAGACGGGCTGCCATTTCGACCGCGGGTGCAGGATGCCACGGACTTCGCCAGGCAGCGCGATGCCCGTCTGCTGGCCGAAACCGAAATTGCGAACCCAATTGTAGAAGCGCTCCTGGCCCATCTGCACTGCGAGCTGTGCCGCGCCGATGTTCGAGGATTTCTCGATGATCTGCGAGACGGTCAGCGTGCCGTATGGATGATGGTCATGCAGGACGAGGCCGCCGTAGGGCCATACTCCATTGTGGCAAAAGATTCCCGTGTTCGGTGTGACGAGGCGGTAGTTCAGCGCACCGGCGGCTGTCACCATCTTGAATGTCGAACCCGGCTCGACGGTTCCCGCGATGGCGAAATTGAAACGTGCCTCGGGCTTCGCATCGCCGGCGTCGTTCGGGTCGTAAGTCGGGCGGTTTGCGATCGCAAGGATTTCGCCGGTCTCGGGCCGCATCATGATCACCGTGGCCTTCTGCGGGCGCAGGCGTTTGCACGCGGCTTCGAGTTCGGATTCCACGATCTGCTGTAGGTTCAGATCCACCGTCAGGCGCACGCTGGCTCCGTGACGCGGCGCGCGTTCCTCGCCGGTGAGGTTCATCAGTTCCTTGCCGCGTCCGTCCTTTTCAAAATAGCGCCAGCCGGGCTGCCCGGCGAGCCAGGTGTCCATCGAGCGCTCCACGCCCTCGATGCCGCGGAAACTGCCGACCGGCTTTTTCGGCTTCGCGGCGTTCGGATTGCTGTCCGCAGCCTCGGGGTTTTCCGGCTTCGCCTCCTCGTAGCCGTAAAACCCGACGACGTGGCAGAGCATCTGGTGCGCGGGATAGACGCGCTCGAAATTCTGTTCAAACGTGACGCCCTTGATGCCGGCCGCCTGAATTTTTTTGTCGAGTTCCGCCGCGAGATCCTCCGAGATTTTCTTTTTTAGCGGGACGTATTTCCGCTCGGGATCGATCCGCGAAATGACATCCTCCCTCTTCAGCCCGAGCGGTGTTGCGAGGATGTCGGCGATCTCTTCGGGACTCTTCGCGTGCTTGGCACTGGTGAGCAGGAGACCGTCGAGGATGACATTTTTCAACGGCTCGTTCCGCGCGAGGGAATTGCCGTTCACATCCTGAATCTCGCCGCGCCGCGCCGGGAGCACGACCTTCGAGATGTAGCTCTTGTGCGCGATGCTCGCGTATTTGTCGTGCTGATCGATCGCGAGGAAGATCAGCCGCGCCGAGAGTGCGGTGAAGATGGTGCCCACGCCGTAGCAGGCGAGGCAGGCGCGGGACTTGAGGGACATCTCAACGCCCCTCCTCCGCGGTGACAATCAGCGCGCTCGCCGCCACGCGCGCGGCGGGAACGCTCACGACGAACGAATCCTCTATCGGCTTGAGCTTGATGACGCCGTCGGCAATCGCCTTTTTCAGCGACGTGATCGAAGTGAGCTGCTCCTTCTTCGTACGGAGCGATTCGTTGCTGGTGTTCGCGGCGCTGATTTTTTTCTTCAGCACGGCGAGGTGTTCCGCACCCTGCTTGAGCTGCTGCTTGAGCATGAGCACGCGGATTCCAAACGTCGCCGCGCAGATGAGCACGGCGACAATAATGCAGATGTATGCAAGCGGGACGGCTTGGGCGTAACGGCGTTTGTTAGCAGGCATGGTGCAGGCGTTCGGCAACCCGGAGTTTTGCCGACCTCGCCCGAGGGTTGTCTTTTTGTTCGTCGGCACTGGCGACGATCGGGCGGGTGGTGAGCAGACGGAAAATGTGACCGGGGTTGCGCCGCGGTGCGGGCCACTCGGGGCGGTCGTGCCACTCGGTGGCGCGCTCCCGCATGAAATTTTTCACGATGCGATCCTCGCCGGAGTGAAAGCTGATCACCGCGAGGCGTCCGCCAGGCGCGAGGTGCTTGGTGACTTCGCCGAGCATCTCAATAAGCACTTCGATCTCGCGGTTCACAGCCATGCGCAGTGCCATGAAGACGCGCGTCGCGGGATGCGTGCGGCCCTTGCGCGGAACCACGCCCGCGACCAAATCGGCAAGCTGGAGCGTGCGCGTGATCGGCTTTAGCGCTCGCTCGCGGACGATCCGCGAGGCGATGCGCCAGGCGGCGGGCTCATCTCCGTATTCGCGGAAAATGCGCGTGAGCTCCTCATCGCTCGCGGTGTTCACGAGGTCCGCCGCGCTCTGCGGCGCGTCCGGCGACATGCGTGCATCGAGCGGACCGTCGTGCTGGAGCGAGAAGCCGCGCTCCGGAGTATCGAACTGGTGCGAACTCACGCCGAGGTCGAACAGCGCGCCATCGAGCGAAGCGATCCCGAGTTCCGTGAGAATGCGGCTGACTTCGGAAAAATTCGCACGGTGCAGGACCAGGTGCGCGCCGTAGCCCGCGAGCTTTTCGCCGGCCTCGGTGATTGCCGCCGGATCCTGATCAGTCGCAATGACCTTCGCGCCCGCTTCGAGCAGAGCGCGCGTGTGCCCGCCGCCGCCGAGTGTGCCCTCGAAGAAAATTTTTCCGGGCGCAGGCAGCAGGTGCGCGATGCACTCCTCAAGCAACACGGGGCGGTGATAACCGGGCGATTGTGGATCGGCAGACATGGCGAATTCCTCCGGTTCGGTTGCGGTTTCGGTGCTGGAAATGTAATCCATCATACGCCGAGGAATTTCTTCACATCGAGGTGCGCCTTGCCCTTCGCCTTCGGCAATGCCCTGCGGCGCTTCCAGTCCTTGAACGTGTCGGGCCGCCAGATTTCAAAACCCGTGATCGCGCCGACGAAGACCATGTTCGGCTCGTCCGCGCCGATCCCGATTTCCTTGCACAGATCCGCCGGCACCGTGATGCGCCCCGCGGAATCAAGGAACACCTTCTGGCACTGCGAGCCGAGGTCGCGCATGTGCGAATTTTTCACCTCACGCGGGAGCTTCGGATCGTTCAGGATTTCACTGACTTTGCTTTCGTAATCCGCCCGCGGCATCGCTTTGATGTAGGACTCGGCGGAGCCTGAGATGAGGTAGAATTCCTCGATCTGCAGGCCCCGCCAATCCTTTGGCAGGCTGACGCGCAGGGCCGAGTCCAGCGAGCGAGGGTGCTCGCCGGAGAACATCGGCAGGGTGGGCGCGGCAGCGGTCATCGGGTGTTAGGTGTAGCTCGGGGTTGGCATTGGGCTGTCTTCCCAGAACGCCCCGAATCGTCCCAAACTGACCCACAGAGTCAATCCTAATCGCAGCGTCCTGTGCGAATTTTTACGATCGTGTGACGGCCCGGAAATCCCCGCGCAACGAGTGCCCCTCACCGCATCTGCGATGCGGAGCGCAGCGAGTGGAGCGCTGCCGTCCCCGACGGCCACAGCCAAAGCGCGCAGCGTCAGTTCCCATGCGCTTGCACTGCGACGCAACGAACGCCACGGAAAAAAGTCTGACGCCGCGCGTGGAGCGAGGTGGCCACCGGGGACGCGCGGCGCTCCTATCTCTCCGCGAGAAAACTCCCCGCGCACAGCCGCGCATACACGCCGCCGCCCGCGAGCAGATCATCGTGCGTGCCACGCTCGACGATGCGTCCGCGCTCCAGCACGAGAATGAGATCCGCGTGCCGTACGGTCGAAAGCCGGTGCGCGATCACGAATGATGTGCGCTTTTCCATGAGCCGATCGAGCGCCTGCTGGATGAGCCGTTCGGTCTCCGTGTCCACACTCGCTGTCGCCTCATCGAGCACGAGGATCGGCGGATCTTTCAGCAGCGCGCGCGCGATTGAGACACGCTGCTTCTCGCCGACGCTCAGCTTCACGCCGCGCTCGCCGACTATCGTGTCGAGCCCTTCTGGCATCCGCTCGATGAATGCCTTCGCATTCGCGTCCGCGAGCGCTCGCCACATCTCTTCGTTGCTCGCATCGGGTTTTCCGAGGCGGAGGTTGTCGCGCACCGTGCCGTTGAAGAGGAAGCTCTCCTGCGTGACCATGCCCACCGCGGTGCGCAGCACGGCGCGCGGCAGATCGCGCAGCGGCGTGCCATCGATGCGGATCTCGCCGTCGTCGTATTCGTAGAAACGCGTGATGAGGTTCACGAGCGTGCTTTTTCCCGCCCCAGTCGGGCCAACGAGCGCGATAGTCTCGCCCGGTTTTGCGCGCAGCGAAATGTGCCGCAAGGTCGGCAATTCCTCGCTGTAGGAAAAGCTCACGTCCTCGAATTCCACATCACCGCGCACGGTGATCGCCGGTGCATGCTCCGCCTCGTCGGGCTCGGGTTGCGCGTCGAGGATTTCGAGGATGCGCTCGCCCGCGGCGCGGCCCGACTGCACGAGCTGGTTCAGCGAATGCAGCTTGCCGACCGGCTCGTAAAGAAATCCGACGAGCAGCAAAAACGCGGTGAATTCGCCGAAGCCCAATCTTCCCGCAACGACCTCCTGCCCGCCAAAACCGAGCATGAGCACGGAGCCGACCGCAGCGAGAAAAGTCATCGCGGGATTGTAGAGCGCCCACACGTGCATGATGCCCAGCGACGCGTCGCGCGACTTGCCGCTCACGTCGTTGAACCGCGCGTGCTCCTCGTCCTCTCGGACGAACGTTTTGATCTGCCGGATGCCTGCGAGGTTGTCGTGCAGCAGCGCATTCATCGCCGACGCCGCCTTGCGCTGCACACGGTAGCGCTTCGGCGCGGTGAGCGTGTACCAGAGCGCGCCGAGGATGAGGAACGGCACCGGAATCAGCGCAAGCCACGCGAGCTTCGCGTGGTAGTAAAAGAGCATCGCGCCCACGATGATAATTTGCAGCACGGCGACCGCGCCCTGCTCGATGCCGTCAATCAACATGCGCTCGACTGCCGTCACGTCCTCGAGCAGGCGCGTCATGATGTCGCCCGTCGCGCGATCGTCGAACCACCGCAGCGGTAGCCGCTGGATGTGCGAGTAGAGATCGCTGCGCAGATCAAAAATCACGCGCTGCTCGAAGGTGTTGTTCAAAATAATCCGCAGCGCATTGAACGCATCGCGCACGAAGAACGCCGCCGCGCCGATGCCGACGAGCCACCATAGCCGGTCGCCGCGCCCGCTGCGGATGTCGTCCACGACGAGCTGCGTGACCTTCGGGAAAACCGTGACCATCAGCGTCGAAAGAATCGCGCACAGCATCGTGCCCGCCGCCATTCCCGGATGGCGGCGCAGGTAGGCAAAGACTCGGGCAACGGTGCGCATCGCGCGAGAGTGTTGATTCACCCGCCCACGCGGCGAGTGCGAAAACAACCGCCGCTACGCCAGTCCGAGTTTGCGGAAGGTGTCGTCCACCCAGCGGAAATGATGCTCTAGCGAGCAGAGCTTCGCGATTTCGGCCGGCGGAATCTTCGCGGTGATCTCATCTTCGACGACGAGATTTTCCAGCAGCGATTTGTCGCCCTGCCATGTCTTCATCGCGGCGCGCTGCACGGCTTCGTAGGCGGTCTTCCGTTCGAGGCCGCGCTCGGTGAGCTTCAGCAGGATCGTCTGCGAATGGTAGAGCCCGCGCGTGATTTCGAGGTTCCGCTTCATGTTGTCGGGATACACGATGAGCCGGTCCACGAGCTTGCGGAGCAGCGTGAGCATGTAGTTCACGAGGGTGCACGAGTCGGGGAAAATAACGCGCTCGACGGACGAATGGCTGATGTCGCGCTCGTGCCACAGCGCGACATTTTCCAGAGCGGCGACGGCATTGCTGCGCACGAGGCGCGCGAGGCCGCTGAGTTTTTCGCCGGTGATCGGGTTGCGCTTGTGCGGCATCGCGGAACTGCCCTTCTGGCCTGGCGAAAAGTATTCCTCCACTTCGAGCACTTCGGTCCGCTGCAGGTGCCGGAACTCGGTGGCCCAGCGATCAATCGAGGATGCGATGAGCGCGAGCACGGTGTGAAATTCCGCATGGCGGTCGCGCTGCACGACCTGCGTCGCGAGCGTCGCGGGCGTGAGGCCGAGAGTCTTGCAGACATTGGATTCCACGTGCGGATCGAGGTGCGCATGCGTGCCGACTGCGCCGCTGATTTTCCCCACGCGGATGCGCGGCTGCACCTGCTCCAGGCGCTCGAGCGCGCGGCCAAATTCGTCATACATCAGCGCGAGCTTCAGCCCGAACGTGATCGGCTCCGCGTGGATGCCGTGACTGCGGCCGATCATCGGCGTCATCTTGAATTCCTTCGCACGCTTCGCGATCACCTCGCGCAGTTCGCGGAGATCCTTCAGCAAAATGTCCGATGCTTCGGCGGTCTGCACGGCGAGCGTGGTGTCGAGCACGTCGCTGCTCGTCATGCCCTGGTGCATCCAGCGGCACGCGGGGCCGACGTAGCTCGCGACGTTCTCCAGGAACGCGATCACGTCGTGATTCGTGCGCTTCTCGATCTCCATGATTTCAGCGAGAACGAACTTCGCCTTCGCGCGGATCGTCTGCGCGTCCTCCTTCGGGATGTGGCCGAGTTCCGCCTGCGCCTCGCAGGCGAGCGTCTCGATTTCGAGCCAGATTTCGTATTTGCGTTGCTCTGTCCAGATGGCCGCCATCTCGGGCAGCGTGTAGCGTTCAATCATGAGGGCGCGGAAGATGTGAGCCGCGCCTGCGCTCGGCAAGCCGGAAGCTGCATGCATAGCACTCCCGGCCTTGCATCTTGCGCAGCCAATCACCTATCACTCCGGTCAACCCCAAGAACTCAGCGGTATGAACGGAAAAAACTCAGGAGTGCGCAACCCGGAAAACCATCTGGTGCTTCGACCTTGGCAATGCGCCCCTCGCTCTCATTCGGACGTGCGCTTAAGCAGCAGGCGCTTCATCACTCGTAAAAAGATGGCCCGCACCAAAACCACCGCCTCCTCGCAGTCCACCACCATTGGCTTTGACTCCGGTGGCAGTTTGCCTGCCTTCAGGCTTCGCAGAGTCCGCTCTGCGCATTCAGGACGCGCTATCGCGCCACGTGGTGTGGAGTCGGAAAAATCCGCCGAATCCCACAGTCGGAACTCCAATGAGATACAATTCGCCCCAGCCGAATGAACAAAAAATCTCTCACCGAGGCGGACATCCGCACCAAGTTCATCACGCCCGCACTGGTTGGTCCGAATGGCGACAAGTGGAATGTGATGACGCAAATTCGCGAGGAAGCCTACTTCACGAAAGGGCGCGTCATCGTGCGCGGCAAGACAGTGAAACGCGGCGAGGCGAAGAAGGCCGACTACCTGCTCTACTACAAACCGAACCTCCCTCTCGCGGTCATTGAGGGAAAGGACAACAACCACGCCGTCGGTGCCGGCATGCAGCAGGCGCTCGAATACGCGGAGATCCTCGACATCCCCTTCGCATACAGTTCCAACGGCGACGCGTTTCTTGAGCACGACCGCACCGCCACCGGCGGGACCGTCACCCGGGAAATCCCGCTCGACCAGTTCCCCACGCCGGACGAACTCTGGGCGCGCTACCGGAAAGCCAAGGGCTACACCGCCGAGCAGGAGACCGTCGCGATGCAGGACTACTTTGACGACGGCTCCGGCAGGGTTCCCCACTACTACCAGACCATCGCGATCAACCGCACCGTGGACGCCATTGCAAGCGGGCAGAAACGCATCCTGCTCGTCATGGCCACCGGCACGGGCAAGACCTACACCGCCTTTCAGATCATCTGGCGGCTTTGGAAATCGAAGGCGAAGAAGCGCATCCTCTTCCTCGTCGATCGCAACATCCTCGCCGACCAGACCAAGACCAACGACTTCAAGCCCTTTGGCCCGGCGATGACCAAAATCACGAATCGCACGGTGGACAAGTCCTTCGAGATTTACCTGTGCCTCTACCAGGCCGTTTCGGGCACCGAGGAAGCGCAGAACATTTACAAGCAGTTCTCGCCGGACTTCTTCGATCTCATTGCCGTGGACGAGTGCCACCGCGGCAGCGCCGACGAGAATGCCGCCTGGCGCCAGATCCTCGAATACTACGCCTCGGCCACCCAGATCGGCCTCACCGCGACGCCGAAGGAAACCGAGGATGTTTCCAATATCGAATACTTCGGCGAGCCGATTTACACCTACTCTCTGAAGCAGGGCATCGCCGACGGGTTTCTCGCCCCCTACAAAGTCGTTCGCATCGGCCTCGACAAGGACCTCGACGGCTGGCGGCCCGAAGCCGGCCAGCGGGACAAGCTCGGCCAGCTCATCGAGGACCGGGAATACAACGACCGCGACTTTGACCGGAACCTCATCCTTGAAAGGCGCACCGCGGTGGTTGCCGCCAAGGTCACGGAGTTCCTGAAAGCTACCGACCGCTTCTCCAAGACCATCATCTTCTGCGAAAACATCGAGCACGCCGAACGGATGCGGCAGGCGATGGTGAACGCCAACCCCGACCTTGCCGCCGCCAACAGCAAATACGTGATGCGAATTACCGGCGACAACGACGAGGGCAAGGCGCAGCTCGACAACTTCATCGACCCCGAGAAGACCTATCCCGTCATCGCCTGCACATCCCAGCTCATGTCCACCGGAGTCGATGCCCAGACCTGCCGGCTCATCGTGCTCGACAAGCGAATCTCCTCGATGACGGAGTTCAAGCAGATCATCGGGCGCGGCACACGGATCCGGGAGGACTACAACAAACTCTTCTTCACCATCATGGACTTCCGGCGGGCGACCGCCCTCTTTGCGGACCCAAATTTCGACGGTGATCCTGTGCAGATTTACGAGCCGAGGGACGAGGATTCCGTCGTCCCGCCCGACGAGGATTCCGCGAGCAGTGTCGTCCGCGAAGAGCCTTCGGATGTCATCAGCGACCCGCCCGGCCCCGTCCCCACGAAATACTACGTGAACAACGTCGAAGTCCGCGTCGCTACCGAGCGCGTCCAATACCTCGACGAACACGGCAAGCTCATCACCGAATCGCTCAAAGATTACTCCCGCAAAACCGTCCGCAAAGCCTACGCCTCCCTCGATGCCTTCCTCACCGTCTGGAATGACGCTGAGAAGAAGCAGGCCATCCTGGAGGAACTCGCCGCCAAGGGAGTCTTCCTCGATGAACTCGCCGAGCAAGTGGGCCGCGACTACGACGCGTTCGATCTCGTCTGCCATATTGCTTTCGACGCCCCGCCGCTCACGCGGAAGGAGCGCGCCGAAAAGGTGAAAAAGCGCAACGTCTTCGCCAAGTATGGCGACAAGGCCCGCGCCGTCCTCGACGCACTGCTGCAAAAATATGCCGACAGCGGCATCACCAGTGTTGAGTCGCTGGAGATTCTCAAGGTGGACCCGCTCACCGCTCACGGCACGCCCGTGGAGATCGTCAAACTCTTCGGCGGGCGGGACGGGTATCTCGCCGCGATCCGCGATCTCGAAACCGCCCTCTACCAGGAAGCCGCCTGATCCGGCCATGAACCTCATCTACTTCGACGAATCAGGAAACTCCGGGACGAATCTCGCCGATCCCCAGCAGCCCATCTTCGTTCTCGGCGCGCTGATCGTCCCCGAAACAAAGTGGCAGGCCATCGAGAGCGACCTCGAAAAGTCCCTCGATCTCCACATCCCACCGCCACGGGATGCTCAGTTTGAAATCCACACCGGCGATCTTCGGCAGGGTACCGGCAGCTTCAAGGGCGTCCCCGTTGTGAAACGCATCGCCATCCGCAATGAGTGGCTCCGCATCGCCGCCAGCCACCAACTCCGCTTCATCTACCGCGCCATCACCAAGAACCGTTACGAGCGCTGGATGCACTCCGCGTTCGGCAGCCACATCAAGGTCAACCCCCATCTCGCCGCCTTCCCCTTGGTCGCCCAGGTCGCAAACAACTTGCTCCGTAGCATCGCACCCGACGCCCTCGGCATTTTCATCTCCGATGATAACCGCGAGGTTGTCGATGACATCGAACGCTTCCTCAAGCTCCTCCGCGCCACTCCAGGCGCGCTCCGCCTCGACCGCATCATCGAGAAAGGCTTCTTCATCGATTCGCGCAAAAGCCTGCTCCTGCAACTCGCCGACCTCTGCACTCTCCACGCCCGGAAGGATGAGGAGCGAAAGCTCGGCCTGCCTCCCAAGACCATCGACGACGAAGGCATCGCACTACTCAAGGGGCTGGTTCATCGCGGCGACGAATCCTTTCCCGACGTCATCCAATGGCTGCAACAAGTGCAGAAATAAAAGGAGCGGCGAGGAGCCCCAGAGGGACTCGGGTCGCCTTTGGGGCGGCCACACTCGTCGCTGAAAAAACATTTAGCCGCTGAGTCGCAACTTTTCAACCCCCCTTTTCCCATGCCCAACGTCTCCAACCTCGTCAAAACCATCCAGGACATCATGCGCAAGGACGCCGGCACTTACGGCGATGCGCAGCGGCTCGAACAGCTCGGCTGGATGTTCTTCCTCAAAATCTTCGATGACCGCGAAAAGGAGATGGAAGTCCTCCGCGACAACTACAAGTCGCCCCTGCCAAAGAATCTCCGCTGGTCCAACTGGGCCACCGACGACGAAGGCATCACCGGCGAAGCCTTGCTCGACTTCATCAACAACACCCTCCTGCCCAAGCTCAAGGCCCTCACCGGCGGGGGCGACAAGATCGCCGGGCTCATCCGCTCCGCCTTCGACGATGCCAACAACTACATGAAGAACGGCACGTTGATGCGCCAGGTCATCAACAAGATCAACGGCATCGACTTCAACGCCTCCGATGACCGCCACATGTTCGGCGACATCTACGAAAAGCTCCTCAAGGACCTCCAGTCCGCAGGGAATGCCGGCGAGTTCTACACCCCGCGCGCCGTCACCCAGTTTATCGTCGACCGGCTCGACCCGCGTCTTGGCGAATCCTTCCTCGACCCCGCCACCGGCACCGG